>JBATHQ010000440.1:0-2638 GCA_049667005.1 Psychromonas sp. | reverse complement strand
TTTGTTTCTCTGCCCCGGCGGATGCTACGTCTTTGGTGCTCATCTCTTCCAGGCCGGTTTGTTTTGCCATCTGCGCATAAACCTGGTTAACGATACCCGAACCAAAAATAATCTGGTATTGACCAGCGACTTTAAACTGGCCTTTAACGCCTTCCAGATCGCCAATGGCTGTTTCATTAATCAATGATTCGTCTTCAATAGCAAGACGTAAGCGGGTGGCACAATGAGCCAGCGCTTTAATATTGTTTTTACCACCAAGCATCTCGATAAGCTGGCTGGCGGTTTTTGGATAGTTCATAATTTTCTCCAAGTGAAGCGTGTTTGCGATAGGTTGAAATTATTTTGGGAACGTTTGCGAGGTGGATTTTTCAATAATCAGCCTGTTTAATCAAGTGCTATATAGGATAAACGTGACTAATATCGCTTTTTTGTGTAATAAATAAGCGATACCTGAAACCTTGTTAGAATAAAACACATTGTGGTTGCTATGGTTTTAGAGAAGCTTCCCAGCTAAGGGGGGAAACCTATCGCAGGGTTAGATAAGGTTAATAACCAGCGGGACTAAAAGGATGCGCGAAGCTTGTGAGCTCATAACACGCACTGTCGTGCAATTAGCTCCCGACTCAATAGAATATCAAAGTGATAAACCCGCATGTTTGCAGACTTGTGTATAAGAGTCAGGGCTGAACCGCAGCCCCGGCTCAGCTACCCGAACTCTCTGCATCCTGCTATCGAATAATATTCAAAATGACTGAATCACCCTTAGTTACCGAACCGGACATCTTATTCAGCTCTTTAACTTCATCCATATTGGAGATAACAACCGGCGTAATAACCGATGGTGCTTTCTCTGTTAACAGGGCAAGATCAAAACCTATAATCGGATCACCTGTTTTTACTCGCTGCCCCTCCTTTGCGATTCGAGTAAAACCTTCTCCTTTAAGGTTAACGGTATCGAGTCCAAAATGAACAAACAGTTCTAAACCATCATCGGATTCCATCGAAAAAGCATGGTTGGTTTCAAATATCTTGGCTATCGTACCGTCGCAAGGTGCGACCATCACATCGCCGGAAGGCTTGATTGCAATACCGTCGCCTACAATTTTCTGCGCAAAAACGGGATCCGGAACCTCTTCGATTGGCACAATCTCACCGCTCAAAGGCGCGTGAATAGAAATATTAGTGCTCTTTTCGCTCTTACCTTTTAACAGTGTTTTAATCTTATTTAAAAATGCCATAGTATCTTCTCCTAAAAATTTATCTTAAAGCTTAATGATCTTGCAGGTATTGGTTGAACCTTCTTCATGACTGTCACCATGAGTGAGCAGGATCAAATCACCTTCTTGCAAGTGCTTAGCATCTTTTAGCGTCTGCAGTGCATGCTTGATATATTCAACACGGCCCGTTGTTGTGGCATTGAATTTAACCGGCGTTACACCTCTGTATAGCGCACAGTAGCTTAATGTTTGCGTATTACTTGAAAGCGCGTAGATAGGTAATCCGGAGCTTAAACGGGACATTAATAGGGGAGTTGTGCCGGACTCGGTTAAGGCAACAATCGCTTTAACGCCATGGGTATGGTTAGCGGCAAACATGGTGGTCATGGCTAACGCTTCACCCGGATCGTCAAATGTGTAATTCATACGGTTATTGGAAACATTTATGCTCGGGTGTTTTTCTGCGCCAAGGCAAACCTCACTCATCGCTTTTACTGTTTCAACGGGGTAATCACCCGCAGCCGTTTCACCGGACAGCATGACGGCATCAGTACCGTCAAGTACTGCATTGGCAACGTCCATCACTTCCGCCCGTGTCGGCATTGGCGCACTGATCATAGATTCCATCATCTGCGTTGCGGTAATAACCACACGGTTTAAGCGGCGTGTGGTGCGGATCATGTTCTTTTGTACGCCGACTAAACGTGCGTCACCGATCTCTACCCCTAAATCCCCGCGGGCAACCATCACCACATCCGATGCAAGAATGATATCCTCTAATGCTTCTTGAGTTTCCACGGCTTCTGCACGTTCAACCTTAGCAACAATTTTGGCATGGCAGCCGGCATCGGCAGCCAGTTTACGTGCATAATGAAGGTCTTCACCGCTGCGCGGGAAAGAGACCGCTAAATAGTCACAGCCGATTTGCGCTGCAGTGAGAATATCTTTTTTATCTTTTTCAGTTAATGCCGGCGCAGATAAGCCTCCACCTTTTTTATTGATCCCTTTATTATTTGATAGCGGTCCGCCGATAATCACAACCGTTTCGACTTTGTTGCCAGTGACCTGCTCAACTTGCAGTTGTACACGACCATCGTCAAGTAATAACACGTCACCAGCAGACACTTCCTGAGGCAGTGTTTTGTAGTCAAGCCCAACCGCTTCCTGGCTTCCCTGGCCTTTTTCAATGTCACTGTCCAGGGTAAATTTATCACCGACAGCTAATTGAATTTTATTGTCTTTAAACGTAGAAACTCGAATTTTAGGACCTTGCAAGTCCCCCATAATGGCAACTTCTTTACCCAAACGAGCTGCAATTTCGCGCACTTCAGCAGCACGTCTAACGTGATCAATAGCTTCGCCATGTGAGAAATTCATGCGCACCATGTTTGCACCGGCAGCAATAATTTGCTCTAAATTGT
>JBATHQ010000439.1:0-4350 GCA_049667005.1 Psychromonas sp. | reverse complement strand
GCATATGGCCGATACGTATACCCGCTCTTGGCTCTGGCGATTGTCCCAGAAATCTCGCCGCCGGGCGCGCATCAATAATACATTGCTGATCTGTTGTTGTTGCCTGCAGCACCTCGGCAGCACTGCAGATCAACTGACTTTGATAGCGGGCAATAAAATCTCCTTTTGTGACAGCATGAATTGAACTACCACTTTCAACGACTAAAGACTTTTCCTTCCAGGCAGGTAAACCGCCATCTAATACGGCGATATTTTCAAATCCCATGGTTTTAAACATCCACCATACTCGAGGGCTGGTAAACGTACCGATGCTGTCATAAACCACAATGGCGCTATTTTGATTAATCCCAAGATTCTGTACCGACGTTTGAAAGTCTGACTCACTGGGTAACATATGTGGCAAAGCACTTGCCAAATCACAAATTTCACGGTCAAAATCAAAAAAACGAGCATGCGGAATGTGCTCTTTAAACCATTCTAACTTTCCGTCGCGGTTAACACTGGGCATATGCCAGCTGCCATCCAGGATCACCAAATCAGGATGGTTGAGATTATCTTTCAACCAACTTACCGAGACCAATGGGCCGGGGACTTGCAACGCAGGCATAAGAATTCCTTAAGATAATAATTTCATAAAAATTAAGACGTTATGTAAGTTTTTGTAATAATCAACAGTCTTATAGAAAAACTGTGATATCAAGCAACTTTGCAGAGCTTAAATTTATATTTCAAAATTTGCAACACAGTGTTGCCAATATATCATTTTGCGCAACATTATTTATGCGTTATAGTTAGCCCGTCAAAAAAAGCCGGCGATATAAACAGAAATTTATCGCGCTTTATCCCCCTATTAAAATAATTTTTTGGAGTGCCCTGCAATGGCTAACTACTTTAATACCCTACCGCTACGTGAGAAGTTACATCAACTAGGTCAATGTCGTTTTATGGATCGCAGCGAATTTGCTGACGGCAGCGAAGCCCTAAAAGGCAAAAAAGTAGTTATCATTGGCTGTGGCGCTCAAGGCCTGAACCAAGGTTTAAACATGCGTGATTCTGGCCTGGATGTTTCTTACACATTACGTGCTGAAGCGATTGCCCAAAAACGCCAATCTTGGAAAAATGCAACAGAAAATGGTTTCACTGTTGGTACTTATGAAGAGCTAATCCCTACTGCTGATCTTTTATGTAACCTGACGCCTGATAAACAACACACTGCAGTTGTTGGTGCGGTTATGCCATTAATGAAAGAAGGCGCAACACTTGCTTACTCTCACGGTTTTAACATCGTTGAAGAAGGTACAATTATCCGTGAAGATATCACAGTTATTATGTGTGCACCTAAATGTCCGGGTTCTGAAGTACGTGAAGAATACAAACGTGGTTTCGGTGTACCGACACTGATCGCTGTTCACCCGGCTAACGATCCTCAAGGCCACGGTCTTGCCTGGGCTAAAGCCTACGCATCTGCAACTGGCGGTGACCGTGCGGGTGTATTAATGTCATCTTTTGTTGCTGAAGTTAAATCTGACCTGATGGGCGAGCAGACTATCCTTTGTGGTATGTTACAAACTGGCGCAATCCTTGGTTATGAAAAAATGGTTGCTGACGGTCTTGAGCCGGCATACGCTTCAAAACTAATTCAATACGGTTGGGAAACAGTAACTGAAGGCCTTAAATACGGCGGCATCACTAACATGATGGATCGTCTGTCTAACCCGGCTAAAATCAAGGCGTTTGATATGTCTTTACAACTTAAAGATATTCTACGTCCGCTATTCAACAAGCACATGGATGACATCATCGAAGGTGAATTTTCGAAAACAATGATGGAAGACTGGGCTAACGATGACGTTAATCTGCTTAAATGGCGTGCAGCAACAGCTGAAACTGGTTTTGAAAAACAACCTGCTGGCGATATGAAAATTGATGAGCAAGAATACTACGATAACGGTATCTTCCTGGTAGCAATGATCAAAGCAGGTGTTGAATTAGCATTTGAAGCGATGACTGCATCAGGTATCATTGAAGAGTCTGCTTACTACGAATCACTACATGAAACGCCGCTTATCGCCAATACAATTGCACGTAAGAAACTTTACGAAATGAACGTGGTTATCTCTGATACTGCTGAATACGGTTGCTACCTGTTCGATCACGCGGCAAAACCGCTGCTTAAAGATTTTGTTAATGCGCTAAGTACTGAAATGTTAGGTAAACCATTAACAGTTAAAACTAACTCTGTTGATAACGCACGTTTAATCGAAGTGAACGAAGCAATCCGCACTCACCCGGTAGAGATCGTTGGTAAAAAACTACGTGGTTACATGAAAGATATGAAAACTATCGTTGCCGCTTCTCTATAAGCTAACATCGCTTAATAGTAAAAAAGCCAGGATTTAATCCTGGCTTTTTTGTATCTGCAATATCTGCTAAGCACTCGTGCTTAAGTTTGGCATTTTTGAGCTGACGACTAACAACTGACAACTAATGACTAATAACTGACCACATTTCCCAGCGTCCCTTAAAACACCACAATCAACCTTGCAGTTAACCAACCAACGCTGCTATTGCCGTACCAATAACCGGGGCATTTTGCACTTCAATTATTTCATAATAGATTCCACGCTGATTGAGCATAGCAGTAAGATAGGCTTCGCATTTACCACGAAAACCATAAAGCTTATGGAAAGTAGATCCGTCAACATTGATGCAGATTGGATGCACAGGGCTATGTCCCTTGCCTGCTTTTATGGCAGCCGCTGCCATATTAATGGCAGCCAGCTTTGCGGCACGCTCGATAAGTTCAATAACAATATAATAAATAAGCTCGCGGTCAGCAGCTTCAATCATTGCGTCATTAAAGGGAGCTTGGGCACTGAACGGGTTTTCAATAAAGAGGCTCAGTTCAGCAGTTTCAAGAGATTTCATTCCGTCAATTAGCGCGACTGCAGTTGTAGAAAACAGGCCATCTCTAGCCCCCTGCTTGATAACTTCAAGTGTAATATCACCAAGATAACGACCTGAAATCATCTTCTCAAATGTTTGTTTCCCCGGATTATTCGTTCCTGCATCATATATTTTATCAATATCACCCTGAGGAAATTTAGCAAAATTTCCGGATTCTACATTAATAACCTGCGTACCAGCCTGAACATCCAGTTTGCCAATATTGTGATTATCTTCAATATAGGCAGTATTGGTGCCTGTTCCCAGAATAAAACCAATATAGCCGTCATATTGGCGCTGTTCACCGACCGCTTTCCCTGCCAGTAAACAGGATACTGTATCATTGAGGAGGACAATTTTTTTACCGGTGTGGCCACGTTGTGCAAGCGCATCTAAAAGACCTGCGCCAATATACTCGCCGACCACTTCAGGCACTTTAATCTCCTTCGTCCAGAAAAGCAGTTTTCCATCTTTGTTCGGCGAGATCTCAGAGGGATATGAAAAACAAAAACCGATCGCATCAGACATATTAATGACCGGTTGCAGATATTCACATAACCTATTATAGAACTCCTGTCGGGTCAGTTCGTGAGCAATGCCCGGCATCTGATAGTTAGCAAAATGCGCAATCTCAGCATTACCCTGTGTATCAAAAGAGACCGTACAAACGCGCAGGTTAGTTCCACCAGCATCCAACACAATAACGGGCTTATTAGCAGGGACAGCAGCATCAGCGTTAATATAGGAAGCAATCATCGCCAGTGATGATTCATCACCCGTCAATCCGGCACCCATTTCGCTGGCAAAATCGTGTAAAACAGTTTCTGCATTGATATCAGCAGCGGTCATTTTATAGTCGCTCAGGAAAACCTGAGCTTTTATTTTTATATCTGACATAAGCATTTCCAAAATATCTATCTTAACTTCACAAATGGAAAAGACAAAGCTGCACTTATCAAATTGAGCAAAAAGCTTAAAATCATTAGAATTCAAACGTTAAATACTATTATTTGATAATTGCGTTTGCCCAGCACTGTCGATTATCAAGCTAAATAGTTTCTATTTGCCAGGCACTTCGTAATATAATGATCGACTGACCTCTTAGGGTTTTTCTTTAATTTTTTACTGAGTAGTAACATGACTGAACAATACGAAAACCGATTTGGTGGCATTAAACGCTTATACGGCAGTAAAGCGCTTAGCAAATTTCAACAAAGCCACGTTTGCGTTATTGGTATTGGTGGTGTTGGCTCATGGGTGGTTGAAGCTTTGGCGCGTTCCGGAATCGGCCAAATCACCCTGATTGATATGGACGATATCTGTGTCACTAACACCAACCGTCAGGTGCATGCCTTAGCAGATACCATTGGTCAGACAAAAATAGAAGCGATGGCCGCCCGTTGC
>JBATHQ010000438.1:0-2640 GCA_049667005.1 Psychromonas sp. | reverse complement strand
GTGCTATGATTGTTGGTCCGCTAAGTGGTCTTGCGATTAAGAAATTTGATGCTGCCATTCACGGTAAAGTGAAAAGCGGTTTTGAAATGTTGGTTAACAACTTCTCAGCGGGTATCCTGGGTATGATCCTGGCAATTATTGCCTACCTGGTGGTCGGCCCTGCAGTTAAGCTTTTATCAAATGGTCTTGCTGCTGGTGTTGATGTTTTAGTTACCAATAACCTGCTTCCTTTGACCTCTGTATTTGTTGAGCCGGCAAAGATTTTATTCCTGAACAATGCTATCAACCATGGTATTTTCACGCCATTGGGTGTTGCCCAGTCTAAGGATCTTGGCCAATCTATTTTCTTTTTAATTGAAGCAAATCCAGGTCCTGGTTTAGGTCTTTTATTAGCTTACATGGCTTTTGGTAAAGGCTCTGCAAAAGAATCTGCACCTGGCGCCGCTATCATCCATTTCTTTGGTGGTATACACGAAATTTACTTCCCATATGTATTGATGAACCCACGTCTTCTTTTAGCTGTTATTGCTGGTGGTGCGACGGGTGTATTCACACTTACAATGTTCAATGCGGGTCTTATCTCTCCTGCGTCTCCAGGCTCTATCTTTGCTGTTTTAGCCATGACGCCTAAAGGCGGATACGTGGGTATTCTTATAGCTGTTGCTGCTGCAGCGACGGTATCTTTCTTCGTTGCTTCTTTACTAATGAAAACCCAGAAAAGTGTTGTGGGTGAAGAAGATGCATTAGAAAAAGCTGCAAACGAAATGAGAGATATGAAGGCTGGATCTAAAGGTCAAGCGACTGCTGGTGTGAAAGCGGATTTATCGGCAGTGAAAAAAATCATTGTAGCTTGTGATGCCGGTATGGGTTCAAGTGCAATGGGCGCAAGTTTGTTACGTAAGAAAGTACAGGCTGCTGGTCTAGATATCGAAGTTATTAATACGGCTATCAATGATTTGCCTGGCGATGTGGATATTGTTGTTACGCATAAGGATTTAACCGAGAGAGCACGTAAACATGCGCCAAATGCCGAGCATATTTCATTAACTAACTTCTTAGATAATGCGATGTACGACGGTCTGGTTGCTAAACTTAAAGCAGGCAAATAATATCAGCTATCAGTGAATATTTTTAATGCCTGCTACCTAACACTTATTAAGCCAGTTATGTAGCAGGATCGTAAATTCGCAACTGCTGTTAAATTTAATAAAACTACTGTATTTTTACAGTAGTTTTATTGTTTCTAATACCTTTCAATTCAAATAGCATGTTATCGTTTTATCAACTCCCTTGCTTTCATCCCTTTTTCTACGCCTAAATAGACTATCTAATTAATGGAGTTGGTATAATTACGCAATGAAAAATTATCCGGTATTTTCAAAGGTTAGACGAAAGAACGCAGCGTTTGATTTAACTCTTGCCGTAGGTGGTTTGCCCAGACGGCAATCCTACTTTTTTCAAATGCTGAAAATAAAAGGTTAAGAAGGTTTTGTCCGTGGCACTATGCTTTTGTATAACTCACATCGTCACATACAGGGACGGCAGAGCTAGCCCCACTGATAAGAATGCACTGGTGTAAATGACTTCGAACATCTTTCCCTCCGCCGTTCAGGCCATTGTTGTAAACTGCAACGTTTAAATTTGTCCATGACCAATGCCAATTTGTCGCTCATATTTCCATTTACATTCTTGATAGTTGCTCAATTAACCCGCACAGTTGGAATATTAATCCATTGTTACAGCGACATAGGCCGCCCTCAGCGAGAAGGAATTAGGCGTTTTACTTTCCGATAAAAAAGTACCTTTTCCAGATCGTTTTATCAGATGAGTTTTTTTTGTAATAAAGTTACACAATCAGTTTTGGGCAAATAATCGAGTTGCTTTTTTGTGCGATTTTTAAGGGTTTTAGGTTTGTCAATTAGTGGTTACAGGGACATTGTTGTTTTTTTGTGATCTTTGTCGGTATTTATTTGCATGTGCCAAAACACCTTACTGTGATATGTGTCACATTATTTTGTTTAAAAAAATCTGATAAAGCCGTTTTTTTTTAATTTTACCGTTAAAAATGTGATCTTGATCTTTATATTGATTTTTAATCTTTATTTTGTGTGATCGGTATCACATATTTTTGGGGTGGTGTGAATTTTTTAAGTTCCGTGGTAGATTTACGCATGAAGTTTCAGCCACATTAAATACATACGGAGCAAATCAAATTATGTTGTCATCAAAATCTAAGGTCGGAGTGCAAAACTTTGGCCGCCTATTATCAAATATGGTTATGCCCAATATCGGCGCTTTTATCGCCTGGGGTTTAATCACCGCATTATTCATTCCAACGGGATGGATTCCTAATGAAACCTTAGCCAGCATGGTCGGCCCGATGATCATGTATATGCTGCCACTGCTGATTGGTTACACAGGTGGTAAAGTTATTGCTGGTGAGCGTGGTGCTGTTGTTGCTGCTATCGCCACTATGGGTGTTATTGTTGGTACTGATATCCCGATGTTTATGGGTGCTATGATTGTTGGTCCGCTAAGTGGTCTTGCGATTAAGAAATTTGATGCTGCCATTCACGGTAAAGTGAAAAGCGGTTTTGAAATGTTGGTTAACAACTTCTCAGCGGGTATCCTGGGTATGAT
>JBATHQ010000437.1:0-3258 GCA_049667005.1 Psychromonas sp. | reverse complement strand
GTTATGATGTGGCCTGCGTGGCAAGCTTGAACTCTATCATGGTAGACGCAACGGGTATGTGCGGTGCGTGTATGGTGCCGATCATGGAAAATGGCAAACTGGTGCGTAAGCATGCTTGTATCGACGGCCCGGAAATGAACAGTCATAGTATCGACTGGGATAAGTTCTTACCACGGTTTAATCAATTTAAAACGCAGGAGCATCAAAGCCAGATCAAGCATCATTTAATTGATGAGTAAAGTTTATCGATAAGGTAAATTCAGGTTAGTGATCTTATCTTAACGACTCTGCACCACAAGCAGTCAGCAAAGAAAAGCCAGCCTCAAGCGAACACTTGGGGCTGGCTTTTATATTATTAACGATAGAGCAACCATGATAGCGAAAGAACGGAAATAAGCAGCCACAATATCACACCAAAAAGCATCGGTTTTATCCCGGAAGCTTTCAAATTATCTTTGGAAATAGAACAACCGATTAAGAAAAGGCAAACCACCAGTGATTGCTTGGCAACGGCAAAAATCCCCTGATACACAGACTCATATTGCGGCAAGTAGTCGCTGACTAAAATCGCCACACAGTAAAAAAGAATAAAATAGGGGAATGCGGCTCTGCCATTTTTATTTTTGACCATCATCGCACTAATAAAACTGACCGGAACAATCCATAATGCTCTGGATAGTTTCAACGTTGTCGCAGTGGTTAAAGCCTGCTCTCCATAAGCAGAAGCCGCACCGACCACCGAAGAGGTATCATGAATGGCAATCGCCGCCCAAGTCCCGAAGGTAACCTGATCCAGTGCCAAAGCGTGCCCCACCATCGGAAATACAAAAAGCGCAATGGAGTTCAATATAAACACCGTTGCCAGCGCCAAACCGATTTGCTGCTCATTCGCTTTAATCGCCGGAGAAACCGCGGCTATCGCGCTACCACCGCAAATTGCCGTTCCACAAGAGATGAGATAGCTTATTTTTGTCTCTAATTTCATCGCTTTAGCAAGCAAGAAACCAAAGATCAGCGTGCAGGAGATGCTGGTAACAATCAAACCGAATCCTTGGGAGGTGACCTTTATCGCCTCCTGCAGATGAATACCGAAGCCCAAACCTATCACCGAATAGGAAAGTAATTTTTTGGTTGCTCTGTTTAAAGCAAAGTCTTTAGGTACCAGCCCTAAACTTGATAAACCCAGACCGATAACCAGCGCTGAAGGTGAAGAGATCCAGGGTGTCAGACAAAGCAGTCCGGCAGCAAAAAAAATAGTTTTATTATTCATGTTGGTTTCTTTTTTGGAGATAAAAGGCGTTTGCGAGTGCTTAATCTTCTGCGTCAGCTAAAAGCTTGATTTATAAAGTACCTTATCAAGACCTGCAAAAAAGTAAATTGCTAATTGCAACAATCTTAACTGCCTGCCCATAATTTTATCCCCTATAATCACATGGTTATTTAATATGCCACCACAGAGGAGATTCATCAAGGTACTTTCATGAGTTAAAGTCCCTTGAATGTAGGAAGGTGCAAATCTGTTTTTCCGATCAAATTGATCCACTTGCTTTTGTAACCCGTATATTGAGATCAGTAACAGTATTTTATACACACGACTGTCACTGTGTTGCTAACCTTTAAAATTAATAGCACTGGATCATCTCAATCAATGAGTGGAATAAATCATGGACATTACTAAAGAAAAAAAAAGAAACCTGTTACAAGCTTTTGATTTAATCACCAGCAAAGGGGAAAAAGTAGATGGTGCCTATGAATTTGCCGGTATTCGTGCGGCCCATGATTTTGACGGCTATACCTGTTGGTTATCCTACAAAGATTTAACTATTTCGCTATTGTTCCACGGGAAATACGATTTTGACTATCAGGATCAAGAGACCCTGAAGGCATTTTTTAATAAAATATCGCGATTATTGGCGGATAAATAGGCTTCTGATGGAATACTAAAGAATAAAGTGGTCTGTATTAACAAATGGGTAATTACAATAATAAAATAGTGGTAAGTGCCCTTTTAGCCTTTACATGCAGCCTTTATGCTGTCGATAAATCTATCGCAGTTACCCCGCAGGTCAATCATCCCGTATCTACTAAAACAAAGGGCCAACAACAGATTATGATAGATTTGACAAAGCAACAACTACGCACAAATTGGCGAATAGGCAATGACGATGTGATGGGAGGAAAATCCCAGGGTAATATCCTATTCAAAGAGGATCATTGGCGCTTTACCGGCAACATCTCTGTCGAGAATAATGGCGGCTTCAGTTCTGTTTTTTATCCGGTGCAGCCACTAAGCCAGAAGATAAGCGCGGTGAACATTGATATACAAGGAGACGGGCATCGTTACCAGTTAAGAATGGTGGCAAATGTTAATGGTGAGCGACTTTATTATTACCATGAATTTAATACTGTTGCTGGCCAGCGACAAATTTCAACCTTTTCTCTTGCTGATTTCCAGGCAACTTTTCGTGGCAGAAAAATAGCCAATGCCCCCATCCTTAAAGCAGAATATATTAACGAAGTTGGATTTTTACTGACCACAAAACAGGTTGGTGAATTCTCTTTATCTATATTTACTATTGATTTTGTAACCTGTTAAGTAGCTTTTATTAGTGGTTATAACAACTCAAATTATTAACATTTAAAGCAGGTGATGAAAGTATGAAAACTATCTCCCCATACCTCACTTTAGCGGGCACATTGCCATTTGTCTTATGTGCATATTGTTTTATCGCTGGCATAGAGGTTATAGCACTGCTAGGTAGCACCGAGCAGGTTTTGAGTGTTTACGGCCTTGTTATTGCCTCATTTATGGCCGGTAGCCATTGGGGGCAACATTTAAGCATCAATAATCAATGGCAGCGCTTATTACCGGCTTTCAGTAATATTAACGCTGTGTTTCTGTGGCTCAGCTTTCTGGTCTTTTCTTTTAAACTATTTATGATCGCCCTGATCATTAGCTTTTTAGGATCATTATTGATCGATCAAAAATTACGTCAGACTAAAATTATCACCCGCACCTATTTTTGGACGCGCTGTCTGGTTACGTTGATCGTTATTTCATCTCTTATCATTTCCGGAATATACGCATAATCAATATAACTACGGGCTGTTTATCTTTCGTGGTTATTTTCGAACAACAATTTCGAACAACTATCAACCACGAAGGATAAACAGCCCTAAATTGATATCATTTAAGTGAACGTAAAAACAGTCCGAGTCCACCAACAGCAAGCACCAGAATAACAATAAGATCAAATG
>JBATHQ010000436.1:0-2157 GCA_049667005.1 Psychromonas sp. | reverse complement strand
TTGCGCCTTTCTGGTGCCTGCTCTTGTTTTTTGCGCCAAATTCTTTCCTCACGTTACCCGACGATAAACTTTTATGTGAATTATATTTCAATTGATCAGCGCTATATTGCATAAAGAATCACTTTCGGAAGCGCTTTATTTGGTACACAAATTTAATAAATTATTTGGCACGTTATCTGCTTATCTAGGGTCTATATTCGCTACAGCGTTCGGCTAGCCTTGGCTTACAAGCAACCTATCAAACTTTTTAAGTACCTGCTATTACAGCCAGTTTATCGTTTCATCGCAAATTAAAGGTGGTCTAACAAGATGGAAAAAATAAGATAATGCCAAGTCTTGCTTGCTCTGTTGTTCGTATTGCTGTGTTTGCACCACAGGGCTGTTCACTACTCAATTACGCCATGATCTCCACGCCTTTTTTACAAGCCAATCAAATATTAAGCCAACACAAATATCAGGTCACTCTGATCGGCGCCATGGTTGAAGGCGTGCCGAATCAAACTGAAGTAAAAACGGCCATTGAATGTGATGATGCCCTGCTGGCCAACCTTAACCATTACGATTTATTGATCGTCATTGCCGAACAACCGCCGGTGCAGTCGATTCCGATGGCGATAAAGAAAGCACTGCAACGCTATTATCAGCAACAAACAGGCCAACTTATTGCCGTGCAGGCTGGGCTATGGTGGTTATTCGATAGCGCGATTGGCCGAGATCAGGAAGCGGTTGTACATTGGTCAACAATGGATGACTTTAAAGATAGCTTTCCTAATGTAGCTCTCAGTCAGGAGCTTTATCACAGCGATACGCGGATCAGCAGTTGTGCAGGACAATTAGCCATTCTAGATCACCTACTCAATTACCTAAAACAACTGGAAAAAAATAGCCTGGTGGATCAAATCCGGGATCATCTCTGTATGGATCGCGTGCGTAACGGCAATGAACGACAACGTTTGCCATGCCAATCGCTTGGCGGGGAAGATCTGCAACCAAAGCTGACCATGGCGATTGATTTAATGGAAAGCAATATTGAAGTGCCGCTGACCACCGAGCAGATTGCCGACAATGTTTGTATATCCCGGCGTCAGCTCGAACGTCTGTTTAAGAATCATCTCAATACCATGCCTGCTCGCCATTATCTGCAGCTGCGTTTAAAGCGCGCACAACACCTTTTACAGACAAGCAGTCAGTCGATTGTACAGATTGGTTTGAGTTGTGGTTTTTCAAGTGGCCCGCATTTCTCTTCTGCTTACAAATCTTTCTACCAAAGCACCCCGAGACAGGAACGCGCCAAATTTATTGTCCTAAAATGAAAAATATATACGATTAAGTCGCATTTTTGAACGCTTAAAGAAAACAACTCAATTAATCTGTCAGTAAGTAAAATCACTTAGGAAGCCTAATCATGACTGAACAACCCAGTAGAAACGATTTTGATCGCTATATGATCCCAACCTATTCACCCGCGCCATTTATTCCCGTTAAAGGGCAAGGCTCAGTGATTGTCGATCAGCAAGGCAAAGAGTATATCGACTTCACCGGGGGGATTGCCGTCAATGTCCTTGGTCATGCCAATCCTAAACTCAAACAAGCACTTAATGCGCAAGCCGATGCAATTTGGCACATCGGTAATGGTTACAGCAATGAGCCGGTATTGAACCTGGCTAAAAAACTAGTTGAAAGTACCTTTGCCGATAAAGTCTTTTTCTGTAATTCAGGTGCAGAAGCCAATGAGGCCGCGCTAAAACTTGCTCGAAAATATGGTCATGATCATCATGGTGCAGAGAAAAGTGAGATTGTCGCCTTTAGCAATGCTTTCCATGGCCGCACCCTGTTTACGGTTAGTGCAGGTGGCCAACCTAAATATTCTCAAGACTTCGCGCCATTACCTGCTGGCATTAAGCATGTTGATTTTAATGATCTGGATGCAGCGAAAGCGGCGATCGGCGCGCAAACTTGCGCGGTAATTGTCGAGCCAATCCAAGGTGAAGGTGGCGTCGTTCCTGCTGATAAAGCATTTTTACAGGGACTGCGTGATTTATGTGACGAGCACGATGCGCTTCTGATTTTTGATGAAGTACAAACTGGCGTTGGCCGTAGCGGATACCTTTATACCTATATGTCCTATGGCGTGCAGCCAGATATCCTGTCTTCAGC
>JBATHQ010000435.1:0-5916 GCA_049667005.1 Psychromonas sp. | reverse complement strand
CAAAAATGCCTGCCAGTGGATACTGGCAGGCATTTTCATCAAAGAAAGCAGATTAGTAGAGGATTATGCTAATTCGGCAACCTTAACACTCGGTACAGGTGTACGAATCAAGTGATCAAATGCACTTAAACCGGCTTTTGAACCTTCACCCATGGCAATGATAATTTGCTTATAAGGCACCGTGGTGACATCGCCTGCGGCAAAGACACCTGCGACAGATGTTTCACATTTTGCGTTCACTTCAATTTCACCGCGTGGCGACAAAGTCACGCCACTATCTTTTAAGAAATCACTGTTTGGCACCAAGCCTATCTGTACAAAGATCCCGGCAAGTTCGAGGTGCTTTTCGTCACCGCTAGCAAGATCCGTATAATTAAGCGCGGTAACACGCGTTCCATCACCTATTACCTGTGTGGTTTGCGCCCCTTTAATAATGTCGATATTGGCCATACTGTTGGCTTTATTTATTAAAACCTGATCAGCGCGTAACGTATCTGCAAACTCCAAGACCGTAACATGTTCAACAATACCCGCCAAATCAATGGCTGCTTCGATGCCGGAGTTACCTCCACCGATCACCGCGACCTTTTTACCTTTGAATAAAGGGCCATCACAGTGTGGGCAGTATGCTACCCCTTTGTTACTGTACTCCTGTTCACCAGGCACATTCATTTTCCTCCAACGTGCGCCGGTAGATAAAATCACGCTGCGGCTTTTAAGCGTTGCGCCACTTTCTAGTTGAACATGAATATAACCATCTTCGGTTTTTTCAGCGTGAACAATGCCACTGGCTTTTTGTTCACTCATGATATCCACCTGATATTCTTTTACGTGTTCCTCAAGCGCCGCAGCTAACTTAGGACCTTGTGTTTCTTTGACCGAAATAAAGTTTTCGATAGACATAGTATCCATTACCTGGCCACCAAAACGTTCAGCAACCACACCCGTGCGGATCCCTTTACGCGCTGCGTAAATAGCAGCTGATGCGCCCGCCGGACCACCGCCAACGACTAATACTTCATAAGGTTCTTTTTCGCTTAATGCTGCTGCTTGCTTTTGTGAAGCACCGGTGTCGACTTTCTGTAAAATCTCATTAAGTGAAATTCGACCTTGAGTGAAGACCTCACCGTTCAAGTAAACACTCGGCACGGCCATAATATTGCGCTCGGCGACTTCACTTTGGAACGCGGCACCATCGATCATGGTGGTTTTAATATTTGGATTAATGGCTGCCATCATATTTAAGGCTTGTACTACATCCGGGCAGTTTTGACAGCTCAATGAAATAAACACTTCAAAATTCATCTCACCTTCAAGGCCTGCAATTTGCTGGATCACCTCAGGTTCGAGTTTGATCGGGTGACCGCCACTGTGTAACAGTGCCAACACTAAAGAGGTAAATTCGTGCCCCATCGGCAGACCGGCAAAGCCAAGCGCCGTTTTATTGGTTGGATTAACGACCTGCATGATCGGCTTACGGGTGCTGGCGTTTTCATCTTCTATCACTTTTATTTTGTCATTTAGCGATGCAATATCGTCCGCTAAACTCTTTAATTTTTGCGCGGTATCACTGTCATCAAGACTAAGAACTAGATGCACGTCGCTTTTTAAATTATTTAAATAGGCCTTTAACTGGGTTTTCATCTCTTGTTCTAACATAATGATACCTTCTTATTTTTTGCTGAATTGCTATGTGGAAACGACTATTTTCGTTTAAAAATCGATTCTCATAATTGTAAAAATAGATTTTTAAATTTTTTTAAAGATCCTCAGTAACCGTTAAAACGTTACTGAGGATGCTTTACTACAATCAAGTTTTAAAGCTCGTTTGAGTTAGATTTTACCCACTAGATCTAAAGATGGAGCCAGTGTTGCTTCACCCTCTTTCCATTTAGCAGGACATACTTCGCCTGGGTGAGACGCTACATATTGTGCCGCTTTCACTTTACGCATCAGGTCTTCTGCATCACGGCCAATGCCTTCTGCAGTGATTTCCATTGCCTGGATCACGCCTTGTGGATCAATCAGGAAAGTAGCACGGTCTGCAAGACCCTGGCCTTCACGCATCACACCGAAGTTATTGGTGATGTTGCCCGTTTGATCGCCAACCATGTGGTAATTAATTTTACCGATAGTCTCTGAACTGTCATGCCATGCTTTATGGGTAAAGTGAGTATCAGTTGATACAGAGAACACCTCTACGCCGCGTTTTTGTAACTCTTCGTAATGATCTGCAAGGTCACCAAGTTCAGTTGGGCAAACAAATGTGAAGTCAGCAGGGTAGAAGAAAAATACAGCCCATTTACCTAGCACGTCTTTTTCAGAGATTTCTACAAATTTACCTTGTTTGAAAGCTGTTGCATTAAACGGTTTAATTTCAGTGTTAATCATTTTAATATCCTTTAATTAATTGTTGGTTACTCGATTGAGCTCTTGTTGCGAACTCATGGGATGCATTATGGGCAAACCACACCAATAGGTAAAATCGTTTGTTTCTATAGAATTGATAGAATTTAACTATCAAAGTGTTTACCAACAAAACAACAATCCCTCGCTTGTGATAGCGCTGTTTTTTGCACGATCATTGTGCAGCCCTGCACTGTTATATTGCATAATATAAACAAAAAAACATTATCAACTTACCAACTCTTTTAACTGATTGATATTATTTGATTTTTTATTTGTGATTCAGTTGGCACGCACCTTGCTTTCATTGAAACAACCGTTGCAGTATTTTGTTGTTTATTAAAGGAGATTCAAATGAGATTAACTAAAATCATTTCAGGTGCCCTTATGGCCGCTACAGTTTTGCTTTCCACTCAGGCAGTGCAGGCAGAAAGCTTGGATACGCTTAAGCAAAGAGGTGTATTGAAAGTCGCAGTACCACAAGATTTTCCGCCTTTTGGCAGTGTCGGTACCGATCTTAAGCCGCAGGGTTATGACATTGATATGGCCGCTTATCTTGCCCAAGAGATGCAGTTAAAATTAGAACTTGTTCCCGTTACCAGCGCAAACCGAATACCTTATTTGCAAACAGGCAAGGTTGATTTAGTCATTTCCAGTATGGGTAAAAACCCTGAACGCGAGAAAGTCGTTGATTTCAGCTCAGCATACGCACCGTTCTTCTTAGGCGTATTTGGCAGTGAAAATGAAGAGGTGGCAAAGGCGGAGGATTTAGCGGGCAGAACAGTGGGTGTAACTCGCGGTTCAGTAGAAGATATCGAGCTCAGCAAAATCGTACCTGAAAGTGCAATCCTGAAGCGTTTCGAAGATAACAACACCACCATCTCATCATTTTTATCCGGGCAAGTAAGTCTGATTGCAACGGGTAACCTAGTGGTAACGGAAATTGCTAATCGTTTTCCTGAAAAAGCGCCAAAAACTAAATTCCTGCTGAAAAACTCACCTTGTTATGTGGGCGTGATGAAAGGCGATGCCGAGCTGCTTAATGAAGTTAACCGTCTGATTGAAAAAGCGAAACAACAAGGCGTATTGGAAGGTTTTTCGCAAAAATGGTTGAAAGCCCCATTCCCAGCGGATCTTGGCGCCTAGTTTAGGATTACTATTATGAACTATCAGCTTGATTTTTCAGGACTAGTTCCTTACCTGCCGCAGTTCGCGGCAGGTTTGTATACGACGGTTCAACTAACCCTGATTGCAACCTTTACCGGATTGTTATTGGGAACCCTGTGTGCTGCCGGACGTATCAGTCAGTCATCCGGATTGCGTCTGCTATGCGCAAGCTACATTGAAGTGGCGCGCAATACCCCGTTTATCGTGCAGCTGTTTTTTATCTTTTTCGGACTGCCGGCAATTGGCATTAAGCTGACAGCATGGCAGGCAGGTACGCTGGCTATGATTATTAACCTCGGCGCCTACAGTGCAGAAATTATCCGTGCGGGTATTGAAGCAGCACCGAAAGGGCAATGGGAAGCAGGCAGAACATTAGGCCTAACGCGCCGTCAGATTTTTATTCATATTATTTTACCGCCGGCTTATCAGCGTGTTTATCCGGCGATCGTCAGCCAGTGCATTATCGTGATGCTGGGCTCATCGGTCGTCTCGCAAATTTCCGTCGAAGAGCTGACCTTTGCTGCTAACTTTGCTCAGTCGCGCAGTTTTTTAGGTTTTGAATCGTATTTGGTTATTGCCTTGGTTTACTTGCTGTTATCTATGGTTATGCGCCGTGGATTTGCATTTTTCAAGCAATATGCTTTTAAGAACCCATCGTTATAGGAATCCGAATTATGATCCAGTTTACCGATTGGGATATATTGAAAAACCTGCTGTTAGCGGCGCGCTGGACAGTGCTGCTTTCTTTGATCGCATTCGCGGGGGGAGGTTTGCTGGGTATAGCTTTAACCCTTTTACGCAGTCACCGCAGTCAGATATTTACTAAACCTATCCAGATCTATGTCGAAGTGTTTCAGGGCACCCCTTTGTTACTACAGCTGTTTCTTGCCTTTTTTGGCCTGTCGCTGATCGGTATCGAGGTGAACGCATGGTCTGCAGCAATTATCAGTCTGACGTTATTCAGCAGTGCTTTTTTTCATGATATCTGGCGCGGCTGCATAGAAGCTCTGCCAAAAGGTCAATGGGAAGCTTGCCGAACCTTAGGCCTCACTTACATGCAAACCATGAAGCACGTTATTTTTCCCCAGGCGATGCGAATGGCGATTGCACCGACAGTCGGTTTTTCGGTGCAGATAGTTAAGGGGACAGCCCTTGCTTCGATCATCGGATTTGTAGAATTAACCAAAGCCGGCACCATGCTCAACAACGCAACTTTTCAGCCATTTAAAGTGTTTACTTTAGTTGCCTTACTGTACTTTGCGATCTGTTTCCCTCTGTCTCTTTTCGCCCGCCATCTGGAGAAGAAAAACCATGTCACTCGTTAGTATTGATCAAGTCCATAAATATTATGGCGATAACCATGTCCTGAAGGGCGTGGATCTAAAAATAAAAGCCGGTGAAGTTGTGTCTATTATCGGCCGCAGCGGCTCCGGAAAAAGCACCTTACTGCGCTGTATAAATGGCCTGGAAATATTTCAGGAAGGGGCCATTATCGTGGATATGCAGGCCGTAGAGAACGATGATTATAAACTACGCCTGCTTAGCCGCAGTGTGGGCATGGTGTTTCAGAATTTTAACCTGTTTCCGCATATGACGGTAGGTGAAAATGTTATGCTCGCCACCAGACTGGTGTTGAAAAAAACACTACAACAAAGCCGCAAACTTACCGAAGAACTGCTTGAAAAAGTAGGACTCTCAGATAAGTTTGATGCTTATCCGAGCAACCTCTCTGGCGGTCAACAGCAGCGTGTTGCTATTGCCCGCTCATTAGCCATGTCACCTAAAGTATTGCTTTGCGATGAGATAACCTCGGCACTGGATCCGGAGTTAGTCGGCGAAGTACTTAAGGTACTGGAACAGCTTAAAGCGGAAGGCATGACTCTTATTCTGGTGACCCATGAGATGAATTTTGCTCGTGATGTAGGCGATCGGGTGGTATTTATGAATCAGGGTAAGGTATGGGAAACAGGACCAAGCGAGGAGGTATTTGCAAATCCACAAACGCCTGAACTACAAAGCTTTCTCGCTGCGGTCAGATAACCGAATCGTTAGAAAAAAGAGTAGACTAACTGTATAACAAAAATCTTAATGTACAAAAGGCGAGATAATGACCAACAGCAGTAATTCACTCAGTGAACGTATTACTTTGCATTACCCTAAATTGACCGAAAGCAGCCGCCGTGTCGCTGACTACTTACAACTCAATCCAGAAAAGGTATTAATGCACTCCACTGCCGAAATTGCTGAGGCATGTGCGGTATCGAAAGCCAGTGTCAGCCGATTTATCCGCCAACTGGGTTATGATGATCATCTGGCTTTGCGCAGTGAACTAATGGCCGAACG
>JBATHQ010000434.1:0-17262 GCA_049667005.1 Psychromonas sp. | reverse complement strand
TAATCTGCCAGATCGGCATTATAGAAATTACTTTCCGACATATTGGTAATTTCTGCATGTTTCTGATCCGTTAAACGATAACGGATATAATCATGCGCCATCATAATCGAACCGATATTCTGGTAGTTTTGCGGCTCATTTTCTTTTAACCAGCGCACGATTGAAACCGGATGTCCGGTCCACAATGTCTGCAGAGTTTTCGGGTATATTTTTTCAGGTAGCCCTTGCTGCTGCCACTCTCTGACGATCTCGATGGAACGCGAATCAGAGGAGATAATACCATTGCGTAAGTTTTTACCCTGTTTATCCAGCAGGTAAACGCCTTTTCCCTGCGCAGAGATACTGATCCCTTTTATCTGTTCAACTGCAACATCTGCTTGCTTGAGCAGATCTTTTAACACCAAACGAGCATCAGCCCATAGTGCATCTAAATCACGTTCCACCCAGCCCTGCTGTTCATTAATAACACTGGCGGAGGTTCTGGATAAGGCAACTTGCTGTCCGTTTTGGTCAAATAGGCACGCTTTCATAAAGGTGCCACCAGAATCTAATCCAATATAATAGTTCATTATTTCTCCAGCAAAAGATCATTCGGAATTTTTACGACTAACTTTCTGACCGCTGATGTCTGGCCATCATCAATATTAGTGATGTGGATAGTATTAGGTGTAAACAGATAAAAATTGCCTGGAATTGCCTGGAGATAGTTGAGCGGCATTGTCTGAACTTTATAAAACAACAGATCGCGCACCTCATTATATTCACCTGCAACCTCATACGCGCCTGAATCAAGCGCCCAGGCCATGGTTTCAGAACCCGACAATACAATTTGTAAATCTGAATAGTATTTATGCACTTCCGGCAAAAAATCAGCTTGCGGCTGTTTGTCATATTCCAGAATAACAAACCACATTTTATCTGCTGCAAAGGGGAAAGTGTGCCTGCCTAAGGTTAACTGATCTAAATCCATCGCTGCAAAATAGTCGAAAATCTGTTTAATAATTGGCGGATAATAGCCATGCTCTAGTGACGCTTTAATGGTGCCTATTAACATAATCTTGTCCTATGAAATAAAAATGCGCTCAATTAACTGTGCCAGTCCATGCTGGTCATTGTTGTCTGTTGTACATACCTGGTCGGCTGAATTTTTTACCTCAGGATCGGCATTCAACATGGCGATACCTAAACCAGAAAATTCAATCATAGAGATATCATTATGATTATCGCCAATCGCGACAACCTGCTCAGCCTGAATATCATAATCTTTAATAAAATGACTTAAACGATTACCTTTACTGTTACCCATATGGGAAAAATCAATTCGGTTATGCCAGGATCTCTCGCCCATAAACTGCTCTTTAATAAATGGCAAAGCTGAAAACTTGTCGATATTCTCACCCTCTCCTTCGACCACAAATTTCCAGATATAGGGCGCTGCCTCGAGCTCCTTATTAAAATCACTTATCTGCTTAATACTGGGTCGGTTGGCTTTTGGAAAAGAGAGAGACCACTCTTTCAGGGCTGCCATATATTCAATGGGATTCTCAAGTGAATAGGTCATTGCATCCTGTACATACATCACTTTTTTTAATAAAAATTGCTCCGATAAAGCAATAAACTGACGTGCATTACTTTTTGAAATGGCATTTTCTGCAAGTACTGTTTTAGATTTATAGTCATAAACATAGGTACCATTGCAGCAGATAATGGGAGTGGTTAAACCCAGTTCATGATAATAAGGCTCTGCGGCAGTATGGTGGCGCCCGGTCACAATCACCACCATCACATCATTACGGATAGATTGAATCATCTCTTTTAATGCCGGGCTAATTTTATTCGCGGAGTTTAAAACGGTGCCATCTAAGTCTAATGCTAATAATTTGTACATATCAAAAACTCATATAATGGATTTATTTCTGTCCGTAGTAAGCATCTTTACCATGCTTGCGGTTGTAATGCTTATCTAACAGCTCATTCTGAATACGGATAGTGCTATTGAGTGCGCGTGTGGAAATTGCCATAGCAGCCAACTCTTCTAATACCACGGCGTTATGCACAGCATCAAATGCATCCTTACCCCATGAAAAAGGAGCATGTCCGGAAATCAATGCGCTCGGAATGGCGTTGGGATTAATCGACCGTAACTTAAACTCCTCAATAATCACTGTACCGGTATTTTTTTCATAATCGATGGCGATCTCTGCGGCGGTCAAAGGGCGAGTACATGGAATATCACCATAAAAATAATCTGCATGGGTAGTTCCTAAGGCGGGAATATCTAATCCGGCTTGCGCCCAGACCGTTGCATTTCTTGAATGGGTATGGACGATCCCGCCTATTTCTGGAAACGCTTTATATAACTCGATATGGGTTGCGGTATCACTGGACGGATTTAACGTCCCTTCAACAACACTCCCTTGCAGATCCACGATAACAATATCACTCTCGACCATGGCATCATATTCAACACCGGATGGTTTGATTGCAATGACATTATTAACCCGATCTATTTGCGAGACATTACCCCAAGTAAAGGTGACCAAACCATATTTAGGTAACTGTAAATTTGCCTTTAGTACTTTTGCTTTTAATGCTTTATACATAACTTTATCTCTATTAAATAAAAACGTTGTGCTGTGATACCGACTTGATTACCCCCTCTCTAGGAGAAGTTAAGCAAGTAAGTATAAAAATAGCCGGGGAATTTATCCTATCCCCGCAGGGATAGGATTGACTCTATTTGCAAAAAGTTAAGGTTAATTATTAACTTATTTTAAAGCAGCAAGGATCTTATTAAGCATGACATCACCATTTTCTTTGATGAACGCATCCCATACCGGTTTAATGGCCGCTTGGAACGCAGCAGCGTCAACATCTCGGTTAACCTTCATACCTTGCGATTCAAGTTCAGCGATCATTTCATCTTCTTTTGCAATACTTAATTGTCTCTCCATATCAACAGCCTCTTTTGCAACAGAGGTGATTACGGCTTGTTGATCTTTCGTCAGGCTATTAAATTTATTCAAATTCATGGTTAACGTAAGCGGTGAATAAGCGTGTTGAGTCAGGCTCAAGTATTTTTGTACTTCATAGAATTTAAAAGACAGCGTCACACCGATAGGGTGATCCTGTGCATCAACAACCCCTGTTTCAAGCGCAGTATAAAGCTCAGCAACAGGAATCTGTTGAGGATTCGCATCTAATATATTAAACATATCATTCAGCGCTTTAGAGCTGTTTACGCGCATTTGCAGGCCTTTAACATCAGCCGGCACACGAATTGGACCGCGACTGTTGGTCATATTACGGTAACCACTTTCAGGGTAGCCTAAGCCTTTTAAGCCGAATTTTTCCATGGAAACTAAAACACTCTGACCCACTTCGCCGTCTAGTGCTTTATAGGCACTTTCACGAGTCGGAAATATAAATGGCAGTGTGAAAGCGGCTGATTCAGGCAACAGTCCGGAATAGTTATTCAAACCCACCATTGCCAAATCCAGAACCCCCGAACGGGCGCCATCAATCATCTGAGCATCATTACCAAGCTGCCCTGATGGAAAAATATTGACCTTTACCTCACCATTGGTACGCGCTTCAACTTCTTTTTTGAAAAACAGCGACATATTTTGCTGCAGATCTGACTCAGGAGCCGCATGCGCCAGTTTTAGTGTTGTCGCAGCCATCGCAGCCGATGAACAAAATGCTAACGTAGACGCTAGACCCACAACTTTTAGAAAAGACTTCATAATATTTCTCCAAGGTTTAGCCGATGACAAATGACATCGGTATAGTAATAATGCCAGGAAAGACGACAAAAATTGCCAACAGCACCATATAAGCCGCAATATAAGGGAAAACACCTTTAACTGCAGAGGACATAGGCACGCGGGCAACGCCACATACCACATTTAAAACAGTCCCAACCGGCGGGGTAATAAGCCCGATAGAACAGTTAATTACAAACATAAGGCCGAAGTAGACCGGATCAATACCAGCCATCTTAATAATCGGCATCAGCAAAGGAACCAGAATAAGTATAGTCGGACTTAAATCCATCACCATACCAACGCAGAGCACCAAAAGCATGATCACAGCCATCAGCAGACGCGGACTGTCAACCAGCGGACCCAACAACTGTGCCAACTGCTGCGGCAACTGCGCAACGGTAATCAACCAGGCAGCAACCATCGCACAACCCACTAAAAACATCACCATCGCGGTAGAGCGTCCGGCAGTGAGTAGAATGTGATAAAAACTTTTCCAGGTTATTTCACGGTAAATAAAGGTTGAAATAATAATGGCATAAACAGCGGCAACAACGGCCGCCTCGGTCGGAGTAAAGATACCAAAGCGGATACCGCCAATGATAATGATTGGTAAAAATAGTGCCCAGATACCATCTTTTAATGCTGCAAGTTTCTCTTTGCTACTGGCACGCGGAGCAACTTCAAGTTTCTCTTTACGCACCAATATCGTCCAGACAATAATCAGCGTGATCCCCATCATCAGGCCGGGCACAATACCACCAAGAAACAAGTTTTTAATGGAAATACCACCAGCAACACCGACTAGGATCAGCGGTAAAGAGGGTGGAATAACCGGTGCGATAATACCGCCAGATGCCAACAGTCCCATTGATGAGCCTTCAGGATATTTAGCGGCTTTCATCATCGGATAAAGAATACTGACCAAAGCGGCAGCATCAGCGACCGCAGATCCTGACAAACCGGCTAACAACACCGAGGTAAAGATAGCAACATAACCCAGACCGCCTTTACGGTGTCCGACCAGAGTAGTTGCAAGGCGCACGATCCGCGTCGATAAACCACCCGATGACATCACCTCACCGGCAACCAGAAAGAAAGGTATCGCTAACAGCGGAAAACTATCAACGCCATTGATTAACGATTGAGCAATAATATTCGCACTGAACATATCCATCTGGATCATCAATGCCATCGAAGATAACAATAGGGCAAACGCCACTGGCAGTCCTAACAGAATGGAGCCAATTAAGACGACAAGAAAAAGAGCAAGAGTCATGAGTGGTCCCCTAAATCAGATGTAAGCGCATCAGGTTTAAAGATCCGTACAATGGCAATAAAGCCCATTAATGCACCTGAAATTACACCTGCAAGGTAAAATAAAGCAGAAGGAAGCCCGGTCAATTGGGAAATATTATTCCAATTAGCCATCATCTGTCGAAAAGCCCCCAGATATAGCAATGAAACAGAGACTAAAATAACCAGCCAGCAAAGGCGGCGTAAAAAGGGAACGGCACGGGGCATCAATTTTTCTGAAAATTCCGCAACGGCAAGATGTTCTCCGCGGCGTAACACAACGACTGCGCCTAACATTACCACCCACACCAGGCCAAGACGGGATAACTCCACGGAAGGACGCAAGCTGGAAGAAAATCCATAACGCATAACCACATTGGTAAAAACAAGTGCGATCATAATAGCTAAAATTAATGCCATTAAAATATCGATGCTCTTCCAAATCCACATAAGTATTTTTTGCATGGGCCCTCCTCGGCCTTTAGCATTGTTTCGCTCTGCTATTAAGGCAGTGCTCACTATCGAGAAAGAGAGAGGCGATTTAAGTCACCTCTCTTTGTTTAACTACAAGGCCTGGATTTGTGACCATATCTGATCATGCACCTCAATGCCGCCAGCTGCTTGATGTTTTGCGATAAAGGTTTCAATTTCAGATCCGGCAATCATCACTGAACCTGTTTCCGCCGGTTCAGAAGCCAACACATAATCACGAATGCGTTTCATCTCTGCAGAGAAATCCCCTGCTGCCATTGTTTTACTTAAATCAATAGCGATTAAGAACTGCGAAACACCAAACTCTCCGCCCATATCTTCAGTTAATGCCGGCACAGAATTACCACCGGTAATAGCTGTTAACATCATGTCTAACACAATAGACATCGATGAACCTTTCCAGAATCCCATCGGAATAAGGCGTTTGTTTGCCCAAATAACGTGCGGATCTTTGGTCAATTCACCGTTATCGTCAAAGCCACCAACAACAGGTAACTCTTTATCGGCGAGCACATAGTTTTGCAGTTGACCATAGGAATATTGTGACATTGAGCAATCCACCAACATCGGCGGATCACCAGCAATAGCCATAATTAAAGGGTTTGAACCGATGCGGTGGTCTTTCCCCCCCCAGGCCGGCATTACAGCGATTGAGTTTGTTGAAGCGATACCGGCAAAACCTTGACGAGCCATACGCAGAACATATGTTCCGCCGCGCATCCAATGATTAGAATTACGCATTCCCACCATACCGATACCATATTGCTTGGCTAATTCCATTGCCCGCTCAGAGCAAATAAGACCATTTAAGACGCCAGGACCAAAGTTACAATCCCACTGCTCGAGCGCGCCCATGCTATTTACACACTCAGGCTCTGCATTAAGTTTTATCTGACCTTTATCAACTTGTTCAATAAAAACAGGAAAACGGTTAATACCGTGCGAGTAGGTACCTTCATTTGCCATTTCAACAAAACCTGCGGCAAGACGACGAGCCATTTCCGGTTTCATCTCTCTTGCAAGTAAAATTCGCTCATATTCTGATTGTAGTTTTTCAATTTTGACTAATGGCATATCTTGTTCCTCTTCTATTGAATTCCGCTATGTGGAATTTAATATACGACAAATTCCAAATTTATTCACTATTATCATTACCATTCTGTGACATCTCACGCACAAAAAACGCCAACTGATTGAAAAATAAGTAAGTTTAATTTTTTGACCTAAAAAAACCAAAAAAGCAGGCTTGGATCACTGTTTAATAAACAACCAGCCCCCTTTTTTCTTCACTAAGCATTCAACCTGTAATTGAGTAACAAAATGCAGTCTGCTCTGTTAATCCTTCACCGCACCGTCTGCACCAAGATAAGTAACAAATAGTCTCAGCAGATCACAGTATTACGCACCATGCTTGCCAAGCATGATTAAATTATGGGAACATTTGCTCAACCAATCACCATTTGTTGCCCATTTATCAATTTATATTATCAAACAGAGAGAAATAGAGATGTCTCGGATAAAGATCACTCCCGTAGAGCCAAGTATTGATGATCGTGAAATGCTCACTGAGATTGCCGTTCTCTATTATCAGGAAGGTGCAACCCAGGAAGAGATAGCAAAAAAATTCTCCATTTCGCGCATTAAAGTCGGGCGTCTGTTGCGTAAAGCAAGAGAAGAGGGAATTGTTGAAATTAACGTGCGCTACCACCCTATCTATAGTGCTCAGCTTGAACAACGCTTAGTTGAAAAGTTCAATCTTAAACGTGCTCTGATTGCATTAGATAATGCAGATAATCAGGAACAGCGTAAACAAGTCGCGGTGCTTGTCTCGGCTTTTCTTGCCAATAACCTGCAGGACAACAGCAGCGTTGCTGTCGGCCAGGGTCAAAACGTCGCCGCCGTTGCTGATTATGTTGGCATTGTCACCCAGCGTAATGCGCGCTTTGTTTGCGCTATCGGCGGTACCCATCGCAGTGGCGACAGCATTAATGCAGACCATATTTGCCGCCAACTGGCCAAGAAGTTTGGCGGAAGCAGCGAAACACTTTATGCACCAGCTTATGTCGACAGCTTTGAAACCCGCGCGGATTTTCTTGCTCATGACACTATTGCCGACACATTAAAACAAGCAAGAAATGCCGACTTTGCTCTAGTGGGAGTCGGTGATATGAATGAAAACAGCCACATGGTTAAGCTAGGTTGGTTTAGCCTGCAGGAGTTTGCGGAAGCACGTCTTAATGAAGGCATTATTGGTGATATCGGCGGTTTTGATTTCTTTAAACTTACTGGTGAAAATGCAAGAACCCGGTTAAGAGATAGAGTGATTGGTTTAAACACTGAAGATTTACGCCGTATTCCCAATGTTATTGCCATCGCCAGCGAAGAAAGAAAAGCCTTAGCCCTGCTCGGCGCACTGCGCACCGGCAGCATTGACATATTAGCAACCAGCGTAAGTTGTGCAATGACATTATTAAATATGTCAGAATGATCAATAGAACCAGGCGACTTAAAGATACAGGGGGACAAACACTCTCCAAAGAACAGATAACACACAGCCAAACAAGTGTTCACGCCTTTTTTATCAGGAAATAGACGACAAATTGATTAATTAGCAGTAATAGTGACTCATGTCGCTATTACTTGCTTTTATAATTGACACATCATGATAAAAACATAAATATCTATTAAAACATATGTTAGATAGCGATTCATATGCTCAACCTTTTTGCAACTCGCGGCATAATAAGAAATCGCTATTTTTTAAGAAAACCTGTTGAGTACTATTCAAGCACAATATAAAGGCGGAATGAAAATGAGTAATAAATTAGAGCAACTTCGCAAATACACTACGGTTGTCGCTGATACCGGCGATGTCGAAGAGATCGCCAAATACCAGCCGGAAGATGCGACCACTAACCCATCTTTAATTTTAAAAGCAGCTCAACTGACTGATTATAAACATCTTATTGACTCTTCTATTGCATTCGCAAAATTTCAGAGTGACGATAAAGCGCAACAGGTTGTAGATACTTGTGACATGCTAGCGGTTAATATAGGTAAAGAGATCCTTAAAATCGTCCCAGGACGTATCTCTACCGAGGTTGATGCACGTTTATCCTACGATACCGAAAACAGTGTTATCAAAGCACGGCAGTTAATTAAAAAATATAACGATGCCGGGATCAGCAATGATCGTATTTTAATTAAACTGGCTTCCACCTGGGAAGGTATCCGCGCGGCAGAAATTCTCGAAAAAGAGGGTATTAATTGTAATCTGACGCTTTTATTCTCTTTTGCTCAAGCACGTGCTTGTGCAGAGGCGGGTGTAACCCTGATCTCTCCCTTTGTCGGTCGTATTATGGACTGGTATAAAGCCAAAGAAAAACGCGATTTTACTGGCGCGGAAGATCCCGGCGTAATCTCTGTTTCAGCTATTTACAACTACTTCAAAGAACACGGTTATAAGACTATCGTGATGGGCGCAAGCTTCCGTAACATCGGTGAAATACTTGAGTTGGCAGGTTGTGATCGTCTGACTATAGCGCCTCAACTTCTACAAGAATTAAGAGATAGTGAAGGTGAACTGGTAGAGAAACTTATAGACTCGAAAGGAACGAAAAAACGCCCAACTGCAATGACTCACGCAGAGTTCCTCTGGGATCATAACCAGGATCCGATGGCTGTTGAAAAACTCGCTGAAGGGATCAGAAACTTCGCCATTGACCAGGGTAAGCTTGAAACCATGATTGCTGATCTTCTCTAAAACAGCCCCATCTTAAAGCGACGCTACCGTCGCTTTTTTTTGCTTCAAATTATTTAAAAACAGGTATCAATATGCAACGAAAAATTTTAGCAAACGCCATTCGCGCGTTAAGCATGGATGCAGTACAACAGGCGAATTCCGGTCACCCTGGCGCGCCGATGGGAATGGCTGATATCGCAGAAGTTCTGTGGCGGGATCATCTACAACATAATCCTAATAATCCCAACTGGGCGGATCGCGACCGTTTTGTGCTATCCAACGGACATGGTTCAATGCTGCTCTATTCTCTACTTCACCTGACTGGATATGATCTATCAATCGATGAGTTAAAAAACTTCCGTCAACTGCATTCTAAAACTCCTGGCCACCCTGAATATGGTTATGCACCGGGTATTGAAACAACCACAGGTCCGCTCGGACAAGGCATTGCCAACGCCGTCGGTATGGCGATTGCCGAAAAAGCCATGGCGGATCAGTTTAACCGTGACGGTCATGATATTGTTGACCATTTCACCTACGCGTTTATGGGTGACGGCTGCATGATGGAGGGTATTTCTCATGAAGCTTGTTCACTGGCGGGTACATTAGGATTAGGCAAATTAATCGCTTTCTGGGATGACAACGGTATCTCTATTGATGGCGAGGTTGAAGGTTGGTTTACTGATGATACCCCGAAGCGCTTTCAAGCTTACGGCTGGCATGTTATTCCTGCTGTAGACGGCCATAACAGCGAAGCAATTAATGCGGCCATTGTCGCGGCTAAAGCTGAGCCGAATAAACCCACATTGATTTGTACCAAAACAATCATCGGTTTTGGTGCGCCAAATAAAGGCGGCAGCCACGATTGTCACGGTGCTCCGCTGGGTGCCGAGGAGATTGCCGCAGCACGTAAATTCCTTGACTGGCAGCACGCGCCTTTTGAAATCCCTGCAGATATCTCTGCTCAGTGGAATGCGCAACAGGCCGGTACCGCCAAAGAAGCAGCTTGGGATAAGAAATTTGCCGCATACGCAGCAATCCACCCTGAACTGGCAGCGGAATTTAAACGCCGCAGTACGGGTCAGCTTCCTGAAAATTGGGAAGTAGAAACCAACAAAATGATTACTCAGTTACAGGCTAATCCGGCCAATATCGCATCACGTAAAGCATCACAAAACGCGCTGGAAGCCTTTGCTAAATTAATCCCTGAATTTATGGGTGGCTCAGCAGATCTTGCCCCCTCCAACCTGACTATGTGGTCGGGATCCAAAGCACTTAAATCAGGTGATTTCAGCGGCAATTATATTCATTACGGCGTGCGTGAATTCGCGATGACAGCCATTATCAACGGCATTACTCTACATGGTGGTTTTGTGCCTTACGGTGCAACCTTCCTGATGTTTATGGAGTATGCGCGTAACGCAATGCGCATGGCCGCATTAATGAAAATTCAGAACATTCAAGTTTATACCCATGACTCCATCGGCTTGGGTGAAGATGGTCCGACCCACCAGCCGGTTGAGCAGATTGCCTCATTACGCTTAACGCCGAACATGAGCACATGGCGTCCATGTGATCAGGTTGAAGCGGCGGTTGCCTGGAAACTCGCTATTGAACGTAAAGATGGCCCTACTGCATTGATTTTTTCACGTCAGAACCTTGCTCAGCAGCAACGTGATGCACAGCAGGTAGCAAACATTGCTAGAGGTGGTTACATCCTGAAAGACTGCGCTGGTAAACCTGAGCTGATTCTTATCGCTACGGGATCGGAAGTTGAACTGGCAACAGAAGCTTACGCGAAACTGACTGCTGAAGGTAAGAATGTACGTGTTGTTTCAATGCCTGCCACCGATGCTTTTGATAAACAGGATGCAGCTTACCGCGAAAGTGTTCTGCCTGCTGAGGTGACAGCGCGTATTGCTATCGAAGCCGGGATTGCTGACTTCTGGTACAAATACGTTGGTTTCGGCGGCAAGATCATCGGCATGACAAGCTTTGGTGAATCGGCGCCAGCAGACGAGTTGTTTAAGATGTTTGGCTTCACCACTGAAAATGTGCTTAACAGTGCAAAAGAGTTGCTCGCTTAACTTAACTCAAGCCCTTAATAAAGCAGTGCTATTTTTAGAAATAAGAAATAGCACTGCAGACAGCAAGAGATAGTCCCTTATATTACCTAACAAGAGAGAAGATTATGATTTATGCACGTACAGCCTTTTTCAAAGGCGATTTAAACGAAGCGCAAAAAAAAGAGTTTGTAGAGTATATGCGTAATACCGTTGCGCCTATTATCCGCACCTTTCCCGGATGTTTGGAGTTACAGATTAATGTCCCTCACAAACTTGAACCTGCAGCGCCTCAACAACTACTATTGATGGTACAGCACAGCTACAAAGATGCTGATGCATTTGCAAAAGCTATCGATTCCGAGCAGCGCATTGCCAGCATGAATGCCACCAAGGTGATCCTCGATAAATTTCCTATAACCGTTTATCATGTTGATTTTTATCGTGAAACGCTTTAAATAAACCCTGATCTGACTTTTCCTTGGCTGCTATCAGTCACGCCATTTTATCGAGCAGCCCATACTCGGGAGCTGCTCTTTCGGGCCATGGCCGGTTTTGGCAATCAAGCGCATCGCATTGATTAATTCCGGCACACGCTCTGCGGCATCTCCTATACCCACATCGTCCAGCCGGCCGCGATATTGAAGCTCACCTTTACTGTTAAAACCGAAGAAGTCAGGTGTACACACCGCACCATATAACTTGCCAACAGACTGATCTTGATCCACCAGATAAAGAAATGAAAAGTTATGTTTTTTGGCAAATTTTTTCATATTTTCCGGTGAATCGGCCTCTACATAACCATAGTCATTGGACATAATCGCCACAACATTGATCCCTTCCGCCATCAGCAACTTGGTATCCTGCGCAAGACGTTGGGCAATGCGCTGCACGTAGGGGCAATGGTTGCAGATAAAAGCAATCAACAGCCCTTTTTCCCCCAGCTGCTCAGACAAAGTAAAACTTTCACCATTCGCATCTTTTAAGGTGAAATCAGGGGCTTTCCAGCCAAAATCACAAATTGGGGTATCAAGTAACATAATTAAATCCTCTAATATTTACGGCGTGTTCAGCGCGGTGAGTAATAATTTAGATCTTCATGATAGGTCGATATTATCTATAGAAAATCGACTAAAACCTTTTTGATTTTTCCTGTATTCACACTCTATGGTTTCAGTATGTAAAAAGCATATCAAAATATCTCGCTGGTCATTTAAGGCGGGGGGAAATGATTGCGAAAAATGCAGGAAGTTACTCCGCCAGCTGAAACTGTGATAAAGATCGTATTTTTATTGAACTATAATTACAAAAACATTAGAATATGACATAAGTCACATATTAAGGAGACTATTATGAAACAGAAGATTACTAAGATTACCCGTAACGCGATGGAATTATTTACCATGGCCGCTATCACTGCTGCGATTGTTTTAGCACAAGCTACTACCTGGATGTAATCGGGCATTAGCTCGATTTCATTTTTTAATATGTTTCTATATTACTGTTTTTTTATTCAGATTTAATCCCTTAACCCTGTTTATAAACCTATCCCCATTCTACGCTTATTGCAATGATAATAAGGTTAGCCATTTTTATCTTCTTTATTTAAGTTTAACCTGCAAGTCGCTTTTCTAAATGCGATTAATATGTATAAATAATAGTCCTTGTTTCAATCATGCATGCAATTGCTCAATCAAACACCTTGCTTTGCGAATTTGTCCCGCGCAATGGCTTACAGAGCATTAAATAAGTATTCAGAACAACCGCCCCTCATTTAAATCCATATCGAGATTAAAAATTAAGGACAAAAGGTCTTTTTATGGCCAACTTTCTTCCACCTAAACTGCAACCAAACAACAGCATGATCCACATCATAAAAAAGTTCAATAACCCACCAATGAGACATAAATCACTTAATTTATTTTTAGTTTGTTTTAAAATTTGCAACACAGATCTACACAATGACCCATTAGTGATTATTTTTCGTGATCAAAATCACAAATAAAAACCCAATAAAAAAAAGAATGAATTTCTATGGTAAATTCGCGCCGTAATTTATTAGCTGTCACTTATTAATCAATGGGTTCGACAAATTCAAACTTTGCCAAGTCCTTCAAGAAAATATGCAATCACGCTGCATACGGAGTTTATCTATGAACGCAAAAATGAGAGTCCAGAGTTTCGGACGTTTCTTATCCAATATGATTATGCCCAATATCGGCGCATTTATCGCCTGGGGTATAATCAGTGCACTCTTCATTCCAACTGGATGGCTACCGAATGCAAAGTTAGCAGGTATGGTTGATCCTATGCTTACCTACCTGTTACCACTGTTAATCGGTTATACGGGCGGTAAGTTAATTGGTGGCGACCGTGGTGCGGTGGTCGGTGCGATTACCACTATGGGCGTTATTGCCGGAACGGATACTCCAATGTTCATGGGCGCGATGATCGTAGGTCCTTTGGGTGGCTTGGCAATTACAAAGTTTGATGCCGCCATTCATGGTAAAGTGAAAAGCGGTTTTGAGATGTTAGTGAATAACTTCTCTGCCGGTATCATCGGTATGATCTGCGCGATCCTTGCATTTATGTTAATTGGTCCACTGGTAAAAACCCTCTCGATGACTTTAGCCAGTGGCGTTCAGTTTCTGGTTAATGCCGGTATGCTCCCGCTTACATCACTTTTTGTCGAGCCTGCCAAAATTCTGTTTCTTAATAACGCCATCAATCACGGTATCTTCTCGCCACTGGGTATCCAACAAGCGGATCAACTCGGTAAATCGATTGTATTCCTAATCGAATCTAACCCGGGCCCAGGCCTAGGGGTGCTATTAGCCTATGTATTCTTTGGTAAAGGCTCGGCAAAACGGTCTGCAGCGGGTGCCTCTATCATCCATTTCTTTGGTGGTATTCAGGAGATCTACTTTCCCTATGTATTAATGAATCCACGTCTGATACTTGCTGTTATTAGCGGTGGTATGGCGGGCATATTTATGCTGACTCTCTTTGACAGCGGTCTTGTTGCGCCAGTTTCACCAGGATCTATCTTTGCCATTTTATTAATGACCCCGAAAAGCTCTATTGTTGGTGTGCTGCTTTCTGTTGGCACAGCTACTGCGGTTTCATTGACCGTTTCCGTAGTGTTAATGAAAACGCAAAGTGAAAAAGAAGATGAAGATGAAGACGCACTAGCAACAGCCAGCAGTACTATGAGCAATATGAAATCAGCTTCTAAAGGCCAGACTACTGCAAAAAAAATTGATATGGCAAAAGTGACTAAAATTATCGTGGCTTGTGATGCGGGTATGGGCTCAAGCGCGATGGGTGCCGGCTTACTGCGTAAAAAAATTCAGGCTGCAAACTTAGATATTTCAGTCACCAACATGGCGATTAATGATCTACCCAGTTATGTCGATATTGTTGTTACCCACAAGGATCTGACAGAACGCGCTATAAAGCATGCTCCCTATGCACATCATATCTCTCTTTCTAATTTCTTAGATAATGCGCTCTATGATGGTTTGGTTGCAGAATTAGTGGCTGCCAAGAGTGCTAGCGGAACTCCGGCAGCTTCTAAAACTCAAGCTACAGCGGTTGCCGAAGGAGTTACTGAAGAGCCAAGTAAAACCCTGAAACTCACTGAGAAAAATATTTTCTTAGGCCTAAAAGCAAAAACAAAAGAAGAAGCGATTCAATTGGCCGGTGATCATTTGGTCAGACTTGATTATGTTGACCCTGAATATATTGCAGGTATGTTTGCCCGTGAAGAGTTAGTGTCAACTTATCTGGGTGAGTCGATTGCTGTACCGCATGGTACGATTGACGCCAAAAAATTCGTACAAAAAACCGGCATTGCTTTCTGTCAATACCCCGAAGGCATCCAGTGGGGCGAAGATGAAGATGATATTGCACACTTGGTTATCGGTATTGCCGCGCAGGGTGATGAGCATATTAATGTGATCACCGCAATCACCAGTGCGCTGGATGATGAAGAAGCCGTTAAATGCTTACAAACAACCTCTAATCACACAGATGTACTGCGTATTCTAGGTCAGTAACAGTTTATTGTACGGCTTCAACTTGGGGGCGTACAAATCTCTATTTTAACCTTTCAACCTTTCAACTTTTTTAACTTTAGGAAATTATAAATATGAAAGCATTACATTTTGGTGCAGGTAATATCGGACGCGGTTTTATTGGTAAACTGTTAGCTGATGCGGGTATCCAGGTAACATTCGCAGATGTCAATGAAACGGTCGTAAACGCACTGATTGAGCGTAAAGAATACAATGTTAAAGTTGTCGGCGCAGAGTGTGTGGTCGAAAAAGTAAGCAATGTCAGCGCAGTTAATTCAACAAGCCCAGCAGTGGTTGAACTGATTGCTGAAGCTGACTTAGTGACGACTGCTGTCGGTCCTACTGTGTTAAACATTATTTCCAAAACAGTTGCAGACGGTATCGCACTGCGTATCAAAAATGGTAATAAGGCTCCCTTAAATATTATTGCCTGTGAAAATATGGTGCGTGGAACCAGTCAGCTGAAAGAAGCTGTATTTAAACATCTTGATCAGTCTTTACATGCTCAAGTTGAACAGAGTGTTGGCTTTGTAGATTCTGCCGTGGATCGTATTGTACCACCGGCTGAAAAAGGTGAAACCGATCCATTAGCAGTAACAGTTGAAACATTCAGTGAATGGATTGTCGATCAAACTCAGTTTAAGGGTGATATTCCGGAAATAGCGGGAATGGAAAAAACCGATAACTTAATGGCCTTTGTTGAGCGTAAATTATTTACCCTGAACACCGGTCACCTGATCACTGCATACCTGGGTATTCTTGCAGGTCACAAAACAATCCGTGAATCAATCGAAGATGACGCCGTACGTGCAGAGGTTAAAGCTGCGATGCAGGAATCTGGTGCGGTATTAATCAAGCGTTACGATTTTGATCCGAAAGCACATGCTGCTTATATTGAAAAAATCCTGGGCCGTTTTGCCAACCCATACCTAATTGATGAAGTTGACCGTGTTGGTCGCCAGCCAATCCGTAAACTAAGCGCGCAAGATCGTCTGATCAAACCGTTAAATGGTACATTAGAGTACAACCTGCCGAATGACCACCTGATTAAAGGTATTGCTGCAGCCTTCCTATACAAATGTGATGAAGATCCACAAGCGGTTGAGTTACAGGAGATGTTTGCAAAAGAGGGGTTAAAAGCCACCTTAGCACATTACAGTGGTTTAGATGCGGACTGTGATGAAGTGGCACGTGTAGAAGCGGCTTATCAGCTGCTTAAAGCGGCTCAATAAGCGTTAAAAATGAGCAGTGGCAATGAGGGTCTTTTGCCCTTTTGAGCTTGTCTGCAGAAGTTTGTTTGTTATTAGAAAGTGCTGGCAGTTCAACTGCCAGCACTTTTTATTTTGCCTCTATTTTTTCAGTAAGAACTCAACCAACTCCATATAATCATCCAGAGATTTGATGCTTTCATCCGGTGTAAGCAGGTACTTATTATTCACAACCACACTTGGAACACTGCTTAATCCGGCACTCTTAAAGGCTTCGTCAAAACGTCTCTGCATAGAATCAACCACGAAACTATTAAAGGCCGCATCAAATTTTTCAGCATCAACGCCATGATCAATAAAGATTTGGCGCAATGTCTGATCATTACGAGGTGCCCGCTTAATCTCATGAATCTGTTTGAATATAACCGGAATCATCTTTTCTTCGACCTCCAGCACCACCATAGTGGCATAGGCTTTAGCCATAGATACCGCCATATGTCCGCCCATAAATGAAACGTGGACTTTCTGGAATTGAGCCTTTCCTGCAATACGCTGCTTTACCTTCCCTATGGTAGATTCAAAGCTGTAGCAGTGAGGACAATAGAATGAAAAGTATTCCGT
>JBATHQ010000433.1:0-3549 GCA_049667005.1 Psychromonas sp. | reverse complement strand
GCATGGGTTTCTTCGACCATATGTTAGATCAAATTGCCACGCATGGTGGTTTCCAGATGGATGTCCGCGTAAAAGGTGATCTGCATATCGATGATCATCACAGTGTCGAAGATACGGCTCTGGCGCTGGGCGAAGCATTAAAAACGGCGCTAGGTGACAAACGCGGTATTGGCCGCTTTGGCTTTGTATTGCCAATGGATGAGACAAAAGCAAGCTGCACATTGGATCTCTCCGGTCGCCCATACCTTAAGTTTAAAGCGCAATTTCCGCGTGAATTAGTCGGCACCATGTCAACAGAGATGGTTGAACACTTTTTCTATTCGTTAGCGCAAGCGTTAGGCGCAACCCTGCACCTTGAAGTTGAAAACGGTAATGCGCATCATATGGTTGAGGGACTGTTCAAAACATTTGGCCGCACCCTGCGTCAGGCTATAAAAATTGTCGGTACCGATTTACCTTCAAGCAAAGGTGTTTTATGAAAATAGTCATTATTGATACCGGCTGCGCCAACCTTTCGTCGGTTAAGTTTGCTATCGAACGTTTAGGTTATGTTGTGACCGTCAGTAAAGATCCGCAGGTTTTACAGCAGGCAGATAAACTGTTTTTACCTGGTGTAGGCACGGCTAAAGAGGCGATGGCTAATTTAATCGAACGTAATTTAGTGGATCTGATTAAAGCCTTAACACAACCTGTTTTGGGCATATGTTTAGGTATGCAAATCTTAGCCGAAGCTTCTGAAGAGGGGTTTGGTGACCAACCGATCATCGCTACATTAGGTATTATTGAGGGGCATATCGAAAAAATGGATGTCGCCCCTTTGCGCTCTCCGCATATGGGCTGGAACCAAATAACGCCTAAGTTAGATGAGCCTTTGTTCAAAGATATTCCCGCAGGCAGTTACTTCTATTTTGTGCACAGCTATGCCCTGCCGGTTAACGATAATACCATCGCCAGTTGTGAATATGGTACGCCATTCACGGCAGCGGTTAATAAAGACAATTTTTACGGGGTGCAGTTTCACCCTGAACGTTCTGGTAAAGCCGGTGCGCAACTGATTAAAAACTTCCTGGAGCTTTAAAATGATAATCCCAGCACTCGATCTTATCGATGGCAAAGTCGTGCGTTTATATCAGGGCGATTATGCACAAAAAACCGTTTACAGTGATGATCCGCAAAGCCAGTTCACTATTTATAATCAGCAAGGAGCAGACTGGTTACACCTGGTTGATTTAGATGGCGCAAAAGATGTCACTAAACGCCAATTAAAGGTGATTGCCAGTTTGATTGCTAATACCCCGGCCAAAATTCAAATTGGCGGTGGCGTGCGTACCGAGCAGGATGTAAAAGATCTGTTGGATGCCGGTGCACAACGTGTTGTTATCGGTTCAACAGCCGTTAAAGAGCCGGCAATGGTTGCCGGCTGGATGGAAAAATATGGCGCCGAGCATATCGTATTAGCACTTGATATTAATATCGATGCTGATGGCAATAAAATTGTTGCCGTCTCAGGGTGGCAGGAAGCGAGCGGTCAAACCATTGAATCGTTACTGGATATCTATCTGGCCGTGGGCTTGAAGCATGTGCTGTGCACCGATATCTCTAAAGATGGCACTTTAACGGGGTCAAACGTAGATCTTTATAAAGAGATGGCAGCTGCCTACCCGCAGATTGAATGGCAGGCATCAGGCGGTATCGGCTCATTAGATGATATCGCTGCCGTTGCCCGCTCTGGCGCATCGGGTATGATTGTCGGACGCGCACTGCTGGAAGGTAAATTCAACGTTGAGGAGGCAATCGCATGCTGGCAAAACGCATAATTCCCTGTCTTGACGTTAAAGACGGTCAGGTGGTCAAAGGTGTACAGTTTAGAAATCACGAAATCATCGGCGATATTGTTCCTTTAGCGAAACGTTACGCGGAAGAAGGTGCTGACGAATTAGTTTTCTACGATATCACTGCCAGCTCAGATGCGCGCGTGGTTGATAAAAGCTGGGTGAGCCGTGTTGCCGAAGTGATTGATATTCCTTTCTGCGTTGCCGGCGGTATCAAAACTGAAGAAGATGCACGACGCATTTTAGAGTTTGGTGCAGACAAAGTGTCTATCAACAGTCCGGCGCTTGCGGATCCGAGTTTAATCAATCGCCTTTCAGAGAAGTTCGGCGTGCAGTGTATCGTGATCGGTATCGACAGCTACTTTGATGAAAAAACCGGTGAATATCATGTGAAACAGTTTACCGGCAGCGAACATGCAACGGTAACGACTGAATGGAACACCTTTGACTGGATCAAAGAGGTACAGTCACGCGGTGCGGGTGAGATAGTACTGAATGTAATGAATCAGGACGGCGTTCGTGGTGGTTACGATATCGACCAACTGAGTCAAGCCCGTGCTGTTTGTCATGTGCCATTAATTGCCTCTGGCGGTGCCGGCACAATGCAGCATTTTGCCGATGTCTTTAATCAGGCAGATGTAGATGGTGCACTTGCAGCAAGCGTATTTCACAAACAAATTATAAATATCGGTGAGTTAAAAGCTTTCCTTAAGACTGAACAGGTAGAGATTAGATTATGAGCAAAGCATTAATGAATGAAGATCAGATTAACCAACTGGATTGGGCAAAAGTAGACGACCTAATGCCGGTTATCGTGCAGAACCGTACTTCAGGTAAAGTGTTGATGCTAGGTTATGTCAATCAGGAATCTTTAGCTGCCACGCTTGCAAGCGGTAAGATGACTTTTTTCAGCCGCACTAAACAACGTTTATGGTGTAAGGGTGAAGAGTCAGGTAACTTTTTGAACGTGCTTGAAATTAGCACAGACTGCGACAACGACACTTTGCTTGCTATTGTTGAGCCTGTCGGCCCTACTTGTCATTTAGGCACGGAAAGTTGTTTTAAAAATGAGTTGCAACCGGCATTAAACTTTATTGCCGACCTGGAGAAAGTCATTGGTGGTCGTAAAGGCGCAGATCCGCAAAGCAGTTACACCGCAAGTTTATACGCCCGCGGCACAAAACGCATTGCCCAGAAAGTAGGGGAAGAAGGCGTTGAAGTTGCGCTTGCGGCAATGGCTAAGGATATGGATGAATTAGTCTGTGAAAGTGCTGATTTGCTGTATCACCTGACTGTTCTATTACAAAATGAAGGTCTGCAGCTTGCTGATGTAGCGGCTAAATTACAAGAGCGCCATAATAAATAAACAGCATTTCTCGTTTATTAAAAAGCCCGCACTTAACCAATAAGTGCGGGCTTTTTTGTATCCATTTTATAACCTAGGATGCGCTGCGCGCGCCATTTGTCATTACTTTGATTGTTCGTAGCTCTGCTCATGATTAAACCAACATTGCAGACTAAAAAAAAGAATGCGCAGTGCGCATATGCGGACTAAAGTCCGCGCCCCATTCATAAGTCGCATTAATGTTATGGGTTTCCGGTGGATGCCCGTCGTAGGGTGTGCACCGCTTGTCATTACCTTTAGCGGCATTACTGTGCATAATAACGCGACCATCAAAGTTGAGTGTAATCCGCACCGATAGTCACACCTGTAGAC
>JBATHQ010000432.1:0-7517 GCA_049667005.1 Psychromonas sp. | reverse complement strand
GAGCGCCCTGGTTGGTATCGTTTGTTGAAGTTTATGCTGTGGGACTGGCAGGGTTTAGATGTGGTTGATTGTTATGAGGTAATATCCCGTATCTCCGCATCAAAAAATCCACGCAGTGACTCCGAGGTGCTGGACAGCGTAATAGGTTTCCGTTCAGGTAACTGGACCTATGAATGGACGCAAAAAGGGATGCTGTATTATAAAAAAGGTAATGATTTTGCCAAGCAGAATAAGACTGACGAAGCGAGGCAGGCTTATTATTTGGCGTCACAATTTTATAGTATTGCCAGTTACCCTCACTTAAGAGGAGACGAATTAAGTATTCAGGCGCAGGTACTGGCCTTTAATAGTTACAGAGAATCTGCAAAGTATAATAGCAAAATGCTATTAAAAGAGATTAAAGTACCCTTTCAGGGGAAAGAAGTAACCTGTTATTTACATCTTCCTAATGATGATACAATTCATCCGGTGGTGATTATCAGTGGTGGTATGGATACCCTGCAATGTGAGTTGTTGCCTTTATTTGAGCAGGAACTGGCACCGGCGGGTATTGCCATGTTAACCGTTGACCTACCTGGTGTTTGTTATTCTTCGCATGTCAAACTGGAGCAAAATTCGTCTAACCTGCATCAGGCTATTTGCCATTTTTTACGCGATGTTCCCTGGGTCGATCACGACCGTATCGCGCTGATGGGAATACGTTTTGGTGGTAATGTAGCAGCTCGTCTGGCCTTTTTGGAGCCGAACAGTGTCAAATCTGTGGTTTGTATTGGTGCGGCTGTCGGCAGTATTTTCGATAAGCTCGATAATTTTAAAAAATTGCCGCCCATGTTATTGGATTGCATTGCATCACGTTTGCAGTTAACAAACTCCAGTCCTGAGCAACTCTATCAATTTTGCGTACCGCTATCCCTTGTTAAACAAGGACTTCTAGCCCGTTCGCGGATTAAAACACCACTGTTAAGTATTGGTCATAAAGATGATATTATCTGCAATGAGGAAGATTTGCAGCTGATTGCCCGAGCCAGCAGTGAAGGCGAGACTTACATTATTGATAAACCTCCCATTTTTAAATCATATTTAAACTCTTTAAGTTATTCTGCTAAATGGTTAACAAGAAATCTGGCTGAATAGGTGTAAGATAGGAAAACGTTTTAATAACAATAGGAATGCATTTTTATGATATCTGATGTGGAAAATGGACCATCCCATGGCCGAATGATAAAATTACTGACTGAGTTAGGCCCCTATTTTCGCCGTTTACAATCGACTGAGTCATCCTATTTTTTTGATTGTCTAGAAATTTGTGTTGACGATAACAAAGAGCCGGAAGAGCGAGAGTTTTTGGGGTGGTCGATTGTTGTTACCAATAATGGCGAAAGCTTTTTATATGAACGATTTAACGGTCGCTATAATTTGGCGGGAGAGTGGGTGGCTGAAAATATCTCCGCGCAGGATCTGCAGCAACTTGATAACTCTTTTGCTTTATTTATAGCGCGGCTGCAAACTTTACTGGACGTTGAAATGCAGCAGCAGTTACATGCCATTGAAGAGGTATGTAGCGAAGTTTAAGGTATATAATATTAATCACGCAGATTGACTGTTTTAGAATGATTAATGGTTAATCGCCAAGCTACTTCAAGTTGCAGATTGTTGCATCCTGAAGCAGTTTGGGTATAGTCTCCCACAGCAACGAGTCCTCGTTGCGGTTTTTTAGTTCACCCGAAATTTTATTTCTCTGATAAATGAAAGCAGCATGAAAACCAATAAAAAGACGATTGTAGTCAAATTAGGAACCAGTGTTCTCACCAGTGGGACAAAAAAGTTAGACCGTGCACATATGGTTGAAATAGTACGTCAGTGTGCGCAATTACATAACCAAGGTCATCAAATCATTGTGGTGACTTCTGGCGCGATTGCTGCGGGCAAAGAACATCTAGGGATGCATGATATCGAGCCCACCATCGCCAATAAACAGATGCTCGCCGCCGTCGGGCAGGGGCAGTTGGTGCGCGAGTGGGAAAACCTGTTTAAAATATACGGATTGTTTGTCGGGCAGATGTTATTAACACGTGCCGATTTAGATGACCGTGTGCGCTTTTTAAATGCCCGGGATACCATCAAGACCCTGTTAAAGTACCGCATTATCCCTTTAGTGAATGAAAATGACGCGGTGTCGACCAGCGAAATTAAAGTGGGTGATAATGATAATCTATCGGCTTTAGTTGGTTTGCTGGCTGACGCTGATCAGCTGTTGTTATTAACCGATCAGATGGGCTTATTTACCAGCGATCCTCGCAGCAATCCCGATGCACAATTGATCCCTGAAATAGCAAAAATTACCAGCGAAATTCATGCCTTGGCCGGTGGTAGTGTTAGCGGCCTGGGGACCGGCGGTATGTCGACCAAAATTCAATCAGCAAGTATTGCCAACCGCGCGGGTATTGAAGTAGTAATTGCTTCCGGCCATAAAAAAGATGTAATAATCGATGCGGCTGATAATAAGCCGGTAGGCACGCGTTTTATTCCCGAAAAGAGCCGTTTAGAAACGCGTAAAAACTGGATTTTTGCTGGTTCCCGTCGCAGCGGTAAAATAGTTGTTGATGCCGGGGCTGAAAAAGCAATTGTAGATACCGGTAGTAGTTTGCTTGCCAAAGGTATTGTTGCGACCAGTGAGCATTTTTTGCGTGGTTTTGTCGTTAGTATCGTCAATCAGGCGGGTAAAGAGTTAGCCAGAGGTGTGGTACGTTATAACAGAACCGATATTGAAAAAATAAAAGGCTTACATTCAAAACAAATCGAAGCAATATTAGGTTATGAATATGGCCGGGTAATTATTCATCGCGATGATTTAGTTCTTTTATAAATGAACAAATGGTTAAGGAAAAATTAATGGATTTACAATCAATAGGTAAATTAGCCAGAGAAGCAAGTTATGAACTTGCCGTTACTGACAGCAAAAAAAAGAATGCCGGACTAGAAGCGATTGCTTTAGCATTAGAGACAAACCAAGGCAAGATTGTTGCCGCGAACCAAGAAGATATTCAAGCGGGTAAAGACGCCGGCTTAACTGATGCGTTATTAGACCGTCTTTTGCTTGATGAACAACGTTTAGCCGGCATTATTGCCGATCTACGCAGCGTGATCCGACTGGCAGATCCTGTCGGTGAAGAGTTTGACAGTAAGTTGCTGGAAAATGGCTTAAAGCTGTGCAAACGTCGCGTACCAATTGGTGTGATTGGCGTGATTTATGAAGCTCGCCCGAATGTCACCATTGATATCGCAGCACTCAGTTTAAAAACCGGTAATGCCTGCATTCTACGCGGCGGAAAGGAAACGATTCGCTCTAATATGGTGTTAGTGGAAGTGATCCAGTCGGCTTTATTATCGGTTGATCTGCCAAAAACCGCTGTGCAGTATATTGAAAACACCGATCGTGCTTTGGTTGGCGAGCTTTTAAAGATGGATAAATACGTGGATATGATTATTCCGCGTGGCAACACTGGATTACAGCAGTTCTGCAAAGAAAACAGCACTATTCCGGTGATTATCGGCGGGATCGGCGTCTGCCATCTGTTTGTTGAACAAAGTGCGGATCAGGAAAAAGCGTTGGCGATTATTGAAAATGCCAAAGTACAACGCCCAAGTGTCTGTAATGCGCTGGATACGCTATTAGTGGAGCAGAAAATAGCGGCAGAGTTTTTACCAAAACTGGCCGCGCATCTATTACCGCTAGGCGTGACCTTAGTGGCCGAGGCAAGCGCCAAAGCTATTCTAGGTAAACATGCTATTGCTGCACAGGAAGGTGACTTTTCCCGTGAGTGGCTATCGCTTCATTTAGGGGTAAAAATCGTTGCCGATTTAGATCAGGCATTAATGCATATTCGTGAGCATAGCACTGAGCATTCTGACGGTATTTTAAGTAATGACTTTACTATTGCGAATAAGTTTATTAATGCCGTCAACTCTGCCGCGGTCTACGTTAATGCGAGCACGCGTTTTACCGATGGCAGCCAGTTTGGATTAGGTGCAGAAGTTGCGGTGTCAACCCAAAAACTGCATGCCCGCGGTCCGATGGGCTTACAGGAGTTAACCACTTATAAGTGGATTGGTATCGGTGATAACTTGATCCGTGTTTAATAAATAGATTATCCGGCAATCGTTAACATAATCAATAGTGATTGCCGGGAATGTTATCTATTCCGGTTTAAATGCAGTCAAATAAGATGCACAGCTTACAGCCGAAAATCTCCTATACACAAGTATTCAACAGCTGAATGTTACCTATGTCTAATGGGACGTGAGATTTCTTCTACAATAAATGTAAACAAATTAACTAACAATTTGCCATTTATCAATTCAGTTTGTAGGCCTTCGCTTGTGGTCTAATGGTTTTAACTCTTCTTTGGTCTTCCGCCCTTGACGGCGTGTTACTTTTCTTTGTGCAGCCAAAGAAAAGTAACCAAAAGAAAAGCTGCCCAGACCATTTTTTTATCTTGCTCTGCCCAACTACTTTTTAACGCACCATCTCAGACAGCACATCCCTGTACTGACTGAGATTAGGAAAATCCAGGCAGAGCCTTCTCATGAACCTAAACTGTCGTTTAATTCGCTCCATGATTTTCCTTGCTAAAGTATTTGTTCAGAGAAAGAAAAATGGATGGGGAAAGCGTAGCTGGTTTGGTTTGGCATTTTAATTCATTGAATCACCTAAATAGATAAAAAGATAAAGAGTATACTTGCGAATAAGAGGCATGCTGATAGCCCGCAACCATCAACCTAGTACTTGTGCTTTAAACTCTCCTTTATGTAAACGAATATCTATTTGATCACCGGCGTTCAGGGTTGCCGGATCAGTAGTAACCTTACCTTTTGCATCTTTCACAATCGCATAACCCCGGGCCAATGTTGCCAACGGACTGACGCTGTTAAGCTGACTGATTTTACTTTGCAGCAAACGATTTTTTTGGTTGACGGCCGTCTGTGCTGCATGCATTAAACGGTGCTGCAACTGTTTCTGTTTTTGTTGCTCCACTGAAATAAAGCGTTCCGGGCTATGTTGGAATAAACTACTTTGCAGGATCTGCGCATGCTGTTTTTTGCCATTAATATTGGCTTGAAGCGCGTGTTGCAGACGTAAACTGAGTTCATCTAACTGCAGGGTCTGCTGCTGTAATTTATGCTTAGGGTGCAGGTTGAGCAGTTTTTCGTTTAGTAAAGCATGGCGGTGTGACTTTAATTGTAACTGTGCCTGAATTGCCCGCTTGATCCGATTGGTTAAGGTATCTAATTGGGTTTGATGAAAAGCCTTATTCTGGCTGACCAACTCGGCTGCGGCAGAGGGAGTTGCAGCACGTACATCCGCGACAAAATCGGCAATGGTAACATCGATTTCATGGCCCACGGCACTGATAATAGGTAACTCACTATTATATATTGCGTAGGCAACAACCGGTTCATTAAAACACCATAAGTCTTCCAGTGAACCACCGCCACGGCCGACAATTAATAGATCACATTCATGACGTGCATTGGCCAGTTGAATTTGTGCCGCAACTGATGCCGCGCTGCTAGCGCCTTGGACTATTGAGGGGTAAATAATAACCTGCAGACGCGGATCGCGGCGTTTCAAAATACTGAGAATATCATGCACTGCGGCCCCCGTAGATGAGGTGATTATGCCGATCCGTTTGATTAATTGCGGCAGGGGCTTTTTATGGCTTTCAGAAAAGAGACCTTCGGCGGCTAATTTGAATTTTAACTCTTCAAATTGCTGTTTTAATAAACCATCTCCTTCTGGCGCCATACTTTCAACAATCAGTTGGTAATCACCACGTGCCTCATATAGGCTCAGTTTGCCGCGCACCAATACTTGCTGACCATGTTTTGGTGTGAAACCGCTGCGCTGATTATTACCTTTAAACATGGCACAACGAACCTGCGCACTGTGATCTTTCAAAGTGAAGTACCAATGCCCGGAAACGGCAATGGTTAAATTAGAAATTTCACCTGATAACCAAATAACCCCCAATCCTGTTTCTAGAATTACTTTGGCCGCGCGATTGAGGGAACTGACGCTGTAAATATTTTTATTCTCGGAATTTATCATGCTTTATCGCTATGGTTATCAATAAAAATTAGTTTTAGATTCTAACATTTACAGGAAATGATAAAAAGAGTTGTGCTTAAGGTGATTTTTTAATTGTACTTAAGTCACATAACGATTAAAATCCCACCGCAATATCATACCCAAGCGAATTGGGGAGATGCCCAATTCATTCCAACTCTAAGTGAGATATTGCAATGCTAAGAATCGTAAAAGATGCATTAACATTTGATGATGTATTATTAGTACCAAGTCATTCGACTGTACTGCCAAACACCGCTGATCTAAAAACCCAATTAACGCCAAATATCTCATTAAATATCCCTGTGGTTTCAGCCGCGATGGATACTGTTACTGAATCTCGTTTTGCAATTGCCCTCGCGCAGGAAGGCGGCATTGGTTTTATCCACAAAAACATGTCAATTGAACGTCAGGCTGAAGAAGTTCGTTTAGTAAAAATCCATGAAAGTGGTGTCGTTGCCAATCCAATTACTGTTTCTCCGGATACAACACTGGCTGAAATAAAACAATTAACCATTAAACATGGCTTTGCCGGTTACCCGGTTGTTGAAGGCTCAGGCGAGTTAGTCGGGATTATTACCGGCCGTGATGTTTTATTTGAAACCGATTTAAGCAAACTTGTTTCTTCTGTGATGACCGGCAAAGCGGATCTGGTAACGGCAAAATCAAATACCCCGCGTGATGAAGTTGAAAAACTGATGCACGCTCACCGTATTGAAAAAGTCTTATTAACCGATGATAACTTCAAATTATGCGGCATGATCACAGTAAAAGATTTCCGTAAAGCAGAACAAAAACCGAATGCCTGTAAAGATGAGTTAGGCCGTTTGCGCGTAGGCGCTGCAGTAGGCGCAGGCGCCGGCAATGAAGAGCGCGTTGCTGCGTTGGTTGCCGCTGGCGTTGATGTATTATTAATTGACTCTTCGCATGGTCATTCCCAAGGTGTTTTAGATCGCATTAAAGCAACACGCTTAGCGTTTCCTGATTTAGATATTATTGGCGGTAACGTTGCAACTGGCGCGGGCGCTTTAGCGCTGGTTGAAGCGGGTTGTAGTAGTGTTAAAGTAGGAATCGGCCCGGGTTCAATCTGTACTACACGTATTGTAACGGGCGTGGGCGTGCCGCAAATCACGGCTATTTCAGATGCAGTAGCTGCGCTTGAAGGTACCGGTGTGCCAGTTATCGCTGATGGCGGAATTCGTTTCTCCGGTGATATTGCTAAAGCATTGGCTGCTGGCGCATCATGTGTGATGGTTGGTGGTATGTTTGCGGGTACAGAAGAAGCACCTGGTGAAATTATTTTATACCAGGGACGTTCATACAAATCATACCGTGGTATGGGGTCACTGGCTGCAATGTCCGAAGGTTCATCGGATCGCTACTTCCAATC
>JBATHQ010000431.1:0-2500 GCA_049667005.1 Psychromonas sp. | reverse complement strand
GATATTGCCGCATCACCACGTATCGTTATTTTGGATGATCTCAAATTAACTAAAGCTAATGATGATTTAATGACTTTAAATGTTATTGCTAAAACGTACCGTTACAAGGAGAGTCACAAATGAGATTGTTTATTATCTTAATCATGTCTCTTCCTCTGTTTGCATGCGTGGAAGTTAATCTTGATGATTTAACTCAGTTTGTCGCTGAAACCAAAGCAAAAGTTTACCCGATTGATGATAAAGTCCCGAATTTGAAGAAAATTGATCCCATGGTGTTTACTCAAAAAGGGTCTCGGAACCCTTTTAGCGAACCTCAGGCAGAGGTTATCGCCCCTGTGGGAAGTGCGCCTAAAAGTTGCCCGCAGCCGAATTTAGAACGCAAAAAACAGGCTCTGGAAATGTATTCGCTTGATAATTTAACGATGCGCGGCACACTTTTGGTTGATCAGCAGATTTGGGCGCTGGTGCAGGTAACGGGTGGTGAACTATTCAAAGTGAAACCCGGTTATTACCTTGGCTTGAATCACGGTAAAGTTTTAAATGTCACCGAAAATAAAATTGATCTATTAGAGCTCGCCGCAGACCAAGATGGATGCTGGCAAGAACGCATAACACAAATTACATTAAAGTAGTCGGAATGATCTTAACGCAGGGATGAAATTAATATCATGAAAAAATTCAATTTAACAAAATTATTACCTATTTTTCCGATGGCAGTATTATTTTGCTCATCAGTTGTCTTTGCTGAGCCACAACTGAATAAAGTCGACATTAATCCTATGGTTGAGGGGAAATTCGAATTAAAGTTTGAATTTTCCGATGCTATTAGTGGCTTCACGGACAAATTACATTATCGTCCCAACGAATTAGTTATCAATATCGAAGATGCCAGTTCGGTTTTGGAGTTAAATCCAATTAAAATTGACAAAGGCGGAGTTAATAACGTTTCAAGCCAACGCACTGCAGAGGGGCTGCGCTTAACGGTTTCCCTCGATACGTTAATGCCATATCGTATTGCGCAGGAAAAAAATGTTCTTTTTGTCCGTTTTGGCAATGTTACCGCGCCAGCAACAACTACTGGTGATGAAGGGACCGCATTAGCCGCCGCCGTTGCACAAAACACTGCCAGCCAAACGGTAAAAGCAATCGCTCAAGCAGCTAAGGCCTCTCCCGCTAAAACATCTTCTGCAAAAACATCAGCAAAAACATCGCCACGACCTATGTCTTCGGAAACACCGAAAGGTTATGTCAACAGCATTAATGCCATTGACTTTACGCGAGGTTCAGAGGGGCAGGGCAAGCTGTTGATATACCTTGACAACTCTAGTGTGGCGGTGGATCTTCGTCGTCGCGATCAGCAATTGATTGCAGAATTTAAGAGTACCCATATAGCAAATGATCTGCTGTACATTATGGATGTAGGTGACTTTGCTACCGCAGTCGAAAAAGTGGAAAGTTTTACAGCAGACGGTACAACTAGCTTCGTTTTTGATATGAAAGATAATTATAACTACCGTTATGATCAATTAGACACGCTTTTTGTTATCGAAGTATCGGAAAAACCGAAAAATGAAAAACAAAGTGAGTTTCAAGGAAAGGCTTTTTCTTTAAACTTCCAGGATATCCCGGTGCGTACTGTGTTGCAGTTAATTGCCGACTTTAATGGTTTTAACTTGGTTATCACCGACTCGGTAAGCGGAAATATAACCTTACGACTTGATGACGTGCCTTGGGATCAAGCGCTGGATATTATCCTAAAAGTGAAAGGCTTGGGTAAACGCATGGACGGAAATGTGCTAATGATTGCGCCGGCTACCGAGTTGGCTGCAAAAGAGCGGGCGCAGTTAGAGTCGGAAAAAGAGGTCGGTAGTTTAGCGCCTGTGTATTCTGAGTTCCTGCAAATCAACTATGCTAAAGCCGCAGATATATCAGCGATGCTAACCAATGATAAAATGACGTTGTTATCGGAACGAGGCTCGGTCAGCACCGATACGCGCACTAATACCCTGTTGATAAAAGACACCGCGGCGATCATAGATAGCGTCAAAAAGATGATTGCAATACTGGATATACCGGTGCAACAAGTTGTTATTGAAGCGCGCATCGTATCAGTAAGTGATTCGGTGGCTGAAGATTTAGGTATCCAGTGGGGGGTCACCACAAGCAACTCATCAGGTAGCTTTGATGGTATAGGTACCACTTCTACGGATTCGGATACAGTCGATGATCGTTTAAATGTAAACTTAGAGGCTAGCAGCTCTGCTACCAGCATTGCCTTCTCGATAGGCAGTACTGATATCTTAGATTTAGCGCTTTCTGCCCTGGAAACAGAAAGTAAGGCTGAAGTTATTGCCAGTCCGCGTATTACCACCGCTAATCAGAAAACAGCAACTATTAAACAAGGTACAGAGATTCCATATTCTGAATCCTCCTCATCCGGGGCAACCACTATCTCCTTTAAAGAGGCGGTGTTAAGCCTTGAGGTGACGCCGCAAATTAC
>JBATHQ010000430.1:0-1932 GCA_049667005.1 Psychromonas sp. | reverse complement strand
GGTGGCACTGTTGGGCACTGGCAATATTAAGCGCGTAAAAGATGCTGTCGACGCCTTAGCGCTAAAGATGAATCACGAGCAGTGGTATCGCATTTGGGTAGCATCGAAAGGCTTTGCTGTGCCGTAGAAGGGAGTCAGGCTGTGAGGCGCAAAAAAACGCCTTACTGCCTTATTGCCTTACAGCCTTGCAGCCTTATTGCCTTGCAGCCTTATTTACCTTGCTGTGCTTTTTTCCATTTTTCAAAAGCCGCAATCTCTTCACGCGTTGCCTGGGAATACCAGTATTTTAACTGCGCTACCACTTTGCTCTCTGTTGCTTTTTGTTGCTTAGCGAGTTTGCCTGGGGCTAGTTTTTCCAGACCATCCTTCGCAAAATAGAGACCATTTTTTTCATTATAATGGCTGACTAATCCGGGAATATCCGCATAAGGCAGGGTATTGGAGATTGCAGGTAAGGGTATTTGTTCAATCTGCTGCGTTTTCGATTCTGCCTGGAAAATCGGCTTATCCTGTTTCGCTGCCGCGACAACGTTTTTATATCTGTCAGAGATCATCCCCAGACGCACATCTGACTTAGCTGTAAAGGTTAATAGATAGGGTTTAGACTGAAAGTGTTCAGCTTTCCCCTGTTCGCTCAATTTCCCGTCAAACCTGACCGCAATCTGATTTTTACCCTTGATAATCTGATAAGGACCAGAGGCGTAAGGGGAGACTTTTTCACCATTGACTGTGTACACGGTCATCCCCTGAATCACGTTCAAAGTATAGGCAGATGCCAGTGCGGGCAGTAGTAGCATAAATAAGACAAGTTTTTTCATCTGTTTCGATCCTAAATTCAGGTAATAAAAGGCCGACAATAACCCACAAACAGCACTGCTGCAATCGGCATGCGCTTTGTTGTTCATTTTTGTAAGGTAAAAAAAAACCAGTGCTGATGTCAGCACTGGTTATATCTTTTAACATCTTGTTTAAAGATTAGAATGCGTAGTAAACACCAGTAACAAACATTGATGTATCTTCACCGCCATCAACTTCAGTATCGCTGTATTCAACGAATGCAGTGATGTTTGATGTTAGATCGCGAGAAACACCTAAATACCAGTGATCGATATCAGCACCAGTATCGTCGAACTCTTGCATTTGGTATGAACCGTAAACTTTTGCTAAGTCAAATGTGTAAGCAGCAGATAATGCTTTAGTAGTGAAATCAACACCTTCAACGTCATTGTCAGTAAAAGTTGCCGCTGCATATAAAGCATCTACAGTCACAGAACCTGAAATACCCCAAGAATTATCATCGTCACCATCGCTAAGGTAAGCCGCGCCGATATTGAAGTTTTCATCTACCGCATAGTCTGCAGACAGTGCATAATCATTATGGCCTGCTACGAAAGAGTAGTTAGCAGAAAGCGCAACCGGACCAACACTGTTTTCATAACGTACGGCGTTACCTGTACCTTCTGAATCAGAGTAGATAGCATCATATTCATCCAGTTCGTTAGACAGTTCGGTTTTTTCCATAAGTGCAAATGAACTACCGGTTTCACCTGCTTTAACTGTACCAAACTCAGTTGCAGCACCGATCCAAGCATCATCTACTACAACGTCTGTTTCATTAAAATCACTTGTTTCAACTTCGAAAGAGCCGATAGCTGTTACACTATCAGAAACTTTAGTTGAAAGATCAAACTGCACGTTAGCCCAAGTGCCAAGCTCTGCATTTTTGTCATCACCGTCGTCAATTTTGTACAATGCGTCGACTTCACCTGACATGCTTACTGATGTGTTGTCAACTTCATAAAGAGTTGCTGCTTGTGCTGAAGTTGCTAATAATGCAGAGATGATTGCTGGTAAGATTGCTTTTTTCATAGTTATTTCCTTTGTTTTTATAATTCAACTCTGTTACAAAAATCCTTTGATAACAGTATGTTC
>JBATHQ010000429.1:0-3363 GCA_049667005.1 Psychromonas sp. | reverse complement strand
TTGCAGATCAGCAAGCGACCAAAAAAACGCTGAATCGTTACAATGAGTTGTTAAAGAAAAAGCTGACCAGCCAGCAAGATTATGATGATGCAGATTCAGCTAATCTACAGGCACTTGCAGAGGTCGCGATTCGTCAAGCAGAACTTGATAATGCCAATATTCTATTATCTTATACAAAAATTAAAGCGCCAATTTCTGGACGAATTGGTATTTCGCAAGTCTCAGAAGGCGCATTGATCACCGCGCAGCAGGCTAATAACCTTGTGACAATTGTTCAATCTGATCAGGTTTATGTCGATATGACACAATCTTCGGTTGTTTTATATGCACAACAAAAAGAGTTTAATCGCAACGATAAAAAGGGCAAAACGCGTCCTGTTGTACCCGTAAAAATCACCCTTGAAGATGGTACGGCCTATGATCAAACCGGCTACTTAGAATTTTCTGATGTGCAGGTAAGTGATTCTACCGGGAGTGTGACTTTACGTGCTTTAGTGCCTAACGCAGAGCATACATTATTGCCGGGCATGTTTGTTCGTGCTCATATCTCTTCGCCTGAGGAGAGAGAATATATTGTGCTTCCTCAATCGGTAGTGGTAAGAAGTCAATCGGGTGAGCCATCTGCTTATATCGTTAACAGTGAAAATATCACCGAGAAAAAGACATTGCTACTGGGTGATGAAGTTGAAAATGGTTGGGTAGTACAAGAGGGGCTTAATGTCGGTGATAAAGTGGTAATAAGTAATTTATCTAAGATAAAAAACAATCAAAATGTCGTGATAGACAGCGAACAGCGTGCTGATAAAACTCAAGCTACAGCCGAAACAACTCATTAACCAACTCATTTAGGATTAATCAAATGTCTAAATTTTTTATTAATAGACCTATTTTTGCCTGGGTGATCGCGATTGTAATAATGCTCTCAGGAATAGCATCGATAATCAATTTACCCGTTGCTCAGTACCCAACGGTAGCGCCACCTTCGATTAAGATCAGTGCATCTTATCCGGGTGCATCGGCGAAAACCATTGAAGACAGTGTGACTCAGGTGATAGAGCAAGCTATGACGGGGATCGATAACCTATTATATATGACATCTACCAGTGACTCTTCAGGTAAAGCAGAGATTACCCTTACTTTTAGCGCTGAAACTGATCCTGATACTGCTCAGGTTCAAGTGCAAAATAACCTTCAGCAAGTGACCAGTCGTTTGCCTTCTTCGGTGCAAAGCCAGGGTACCTCTGTGACTAAGAGCTCGTCAGGTTTTATATCCGTGACCAGTATCTATTCACCCGATGGAACAATGAGTACAGGAGATATTCAAGATTATGCGAATTCAAATATAAAAGATATTGTAAGCCGTGTGAATGGCGTGGGTAGTGTGACGATTTTCGGCCCCTCCTATGCCATGCGGATCTGGTTAGATCCGGCTAAATTAAATAGTTATAACCTGACACCTGCGGATATTTCCAGCTCTGTTTCAGAGCAAAATAGCCAGGTAAGTGTCGGCCAACTCGGTGGTACCCCCTCTACAGAGTCACAGCTGATTAACGCAACGATCACTGCGCAAAGCCTGTTATCCAGCGTCGATGAATTTAAGAATATCCTTATTAAGGTAAATCAAGATGGTTCGCAGATACGCTTAAAAGATGTTGCCCGCGTTGAACTTGCGAGTGAAAATTCCAGCGTTGCACCATTTTATAATGGTTTTGGTACCTCAGGAATCGCAATAACCTTGGCTTCTGGTGCTAACTCCTTAAATACTCAAGCTGCCGTTGATGCAAAATTAGCTGAGCTTGAGAAAGGCTTCCCTGAAGGATTAAAATTAGCCAAAGCGATGGACAGCAATCCATTTATTCGCTTGTCCATTGAAGAGGTAGTGCAAACACTGTTCGAAGCGATTGTCTTAGTGTTCTTTGTTATGCTGATATTTCTACAAAATTTCCGCGCAACTTTGATCCCAACGATTGCTGTACCCGTGGTATTGCTGGGTACTTTTACCATCATGTCGCTACTTGGCTTTAGCATTAATACTCTGTCAATGTTCGGGATGGTACTGGCCATTGGTTTGTTAGTCGATGATGCGATTATCGTCGTTGAAAACGTCGAACGTATTATGCACGAAGAAAAGCTCTCCCCCTTAGAAGCCACTAAAAAATCAATGGGCCAGATCACCGGTGCTTTGGTGGGGATGACGACCGTGTTGGCAGTGGTATTTATTCCCATGGCATTTATGTCGGGTTCGACGGGCATTATTTATCAGCAGTTCTCATTAACCATTGTTTCAGCTATGTTTTTATCTGTTCTGGTCGCTCTGGTATTAACCCCGGTTCTCTGTTCTACTCTGCTTAAGCCGGTCGATAAAGAGTCAAATATACGCCTATTTTCTTTTTTTAATCGCGGCTTTAATCGTTCGTTATCGGGTTATAAACGCTCAATTAACCATGTACTGAGCCGTCCGTTACGTTTTATTGTGATTTATCTGTTGTTGTTGGCTGGAGGTACTTGGATCTACTCTTCGCTACCCAGCTCATTCTTACCCACGGAAGATCAAGGCTCCTTTATGGTGATGGCGCAATTACCTAACGGCTCGACACTGAGTCAAAGCAAAGAGGTAATGGAGGATGTTCAACATTACTTTGAGGAGAATGAAAAAGAAACGGTTAAATCCGTCTTTATGGTTTCCGGTTTTAACTTTGCAGGATCTGGCCAAAATGCGGGGATGGCTTTCATCGGTCTGAAGGACTGGTCAGAACGCACTGCAAAAGGGACGGATGTTGATTCTATTATCGGGCGTAGTATGGGGTATTTTTCAAGCTATAAAAAAGCCTCTGTCTTTGCCTTTAACTCGCCGGCCATTCGTGAACTAGGCACCTCTTCAGGTTTTGATTTCTACCTCGAAGATATCGGCAATCTCGGTCACGATAAGTTGATTGAAATTCGCAATCAGCTTTTGGCAAAAGCAGGACAGAGCCCGATATTGCAGAAAGTAAGAGCGAACGGATTGGAAGATAACGCGCAGTTCTTTCTTGATATTGATTACGAAAAAGCGAAGGCGCTAGGTGTCGCCGTGAGTGATATTAATCAAACCTTATCGATTGCCTGGGGTTCATCCTATGTTAATGACTTTATTGATAGAGGTCGCTCGAAAAAAGTTTATATACAGGCAGATGCACCGTATCGGATGACGCCGGAAGATATGAATTTATGGTTTGTGCGTAATAATAAAAATGAAATGGTACCGATCTCGGCATTCACCTCATCACGCTGGGGACAGGGTTCACCACAATTAAAACGTTACAATGGTAATCCCGCTGTAGAGATCCTCGGAGAAGCCGCCTCTGGTTACAGTACCGGCGATGC
>JBATHQ010000428.1:0-2414 GCA_049667005.1 Psychromonas sp. | reverse complement strand
CTTTTATTAATTCTGTTTGCCTGCAGCAGCTGCGCTGAATCTGTGGATAACATTATTGATGGTAATGCCGGTTCAAGGCTCGCCGCAGAAAGTTTTGGCGCATTCAATGAACCTTGGGCGATGAGCTTTTTACCGGGCGGTGATCTTCTGGTAACTGAAAAATCAGGCTCGTTGTACATCGTCGATCTGGATAACCGCACCAAGGTGTCTGTCCAAGGCTTACCTGAGGTAGCTTACGGCGGGCAGGGTGGTTTAGGTGATATCATCCTTGATCCTCAATATAAGGATAACCACTGGGTATATCTGTCCTACGCCGAGCAGGATGGGTCAGGAAAAAGGGGGGCTGTTGTGGCTCGGGCGCGATTACGTCCCGAGTCTGCCAGCCCAAAACTGGAAAACCTGGAAGTGATCTGGCGGCAAACCCCCAAAGTCACTGGCAGCGGACATTACTCTCACCGCTTGGCATTCAGCCCGAATGGCAGTTTGTTGATCACTTCCGGTGATCGGCAAAAACAGATGCCAGCGCAAAGCTGGGGAGGAAATTTGGGCAAGGTGATCAGAATCAATGCGGACGGATCTGTCCCCTCTGATAATCCGTTTCAGAATAGGGGAGAGCTCGCAAAAACCTTCTGGTCTCTCGGGCATCGTAATATGCTGGGTATCGCTTTCGACAGACAGGGAAGACTGTGGACACACGAAATGGGTCCCAGAGACGGTGATGAACTCAATCTGACCATTGCTGGAGATAACTACGGTTGGCCAATTGTCTCCTGGGGCGATCAATATTCCGGTATCCCCATCCCCGATCATGATACACGCCCGGATTTTAATGCGCCGGAAGTTTACTGGATTCCAACCATTGCCCCCTCAGGTCTTATCATATACGACGGTGCTCTGTTTCCAACATGGCAGGATAATGCCTTTATCGGCGGGCTCAGATCACAATCATTGCTACGGATCAGAATTGCAGGTGACCAAGCCGAGGAGGTAGAACGTTTTCCCATGAGACAACGAATACGAGAGGTTGAGCAGGGGCCAGGCGGTGCAATTTGGATTCTGGAGGATGGAAAAGGTGCTCGTCTACTTCGGCTCACGCCACATGAATAAACATGAGTACTTATACCCATGCTACCTCAAGATGCAAAGTCAGCGAACCAAATGGGGATCCAGTTAAAGACAAACTGAACAGTTCATTTTCATAGGCTATTTGGGTTACATGGAGTAGTTGAATTTTTCATGGAAAGAGGACTAGTTGCTGACGATATAACTTTGATATGCAAAGTATATTAGATATCCTGTCGTTATCTATGAGCAGTTGAAACTGTTCATAAAATCGCTGCTCAATAACGTAGTCACATTGCAATGTTAGGGCACATTCAACTGAAGGAACGCTATGAAAAGTCTTGTTTTGATTGGAGGGGGACATGCGCACATGATAACCCTGAGTAAATTAGATACCTTTATCGCTAAAGGGTATCAGGTAACCGTCATTCAACCATCTGACTATCACTACTATAGTGGCATGGGACCTGGGATGCTTGGTGGTACATACGAACCTGATGATATCCGTTTTGCGACTAAAAGACTGGTTGAAAGCAAGGGCGGCAGATTTGTCAAAGCACATGCCAGCCGAATCGACCCCGAAAAGCGAGTTGTGCATCTGCTGGAAAGTGATGAGAAGATTAAATATGATGTTCTCTCTTGTAATGCCGGCTCTTATGTTCCTAAAGATATTGTTGCAGGGGATAGCGATAACGTTTTTACGGCGAAGCCAATTGAAGAACTAAACCGGGCCAAAGAGACCATTCTTGGGAAGTTAAGGGATGGCCCTATTGCAATAGCTGTTCTTGGCGGGGGACCTGCTGCAATTGAGATTGCCGGGAATATCCATCAATTATGCAGAGAAAAAGCATTATACCAACCGCATATACAGCTTTTCAGCGGGCCTGGATTAATGTCCAGGGGTTCCCCTAGAGTACGAAAGCTTGTCCGTAAATTGCTGATCCGTAAAGGTATTGAAATAATAGAAAAAGGTTATGTTGAAAAGGTAGCTGATGGCAAAATTAGCGTAGAAAATGATACTACCTATACCGCTGATATTATCTTTCCGGCGATAGGTGTTAAGCCGTCGAAGATTTTTTCCCAATCGGGTCTGGAGATTGGCCCTGAGGGCGGTTTAAAAGTGAATTCATTTTTACAATCGACCAGCCACGCTAATATTTTTGGCGGAGGTGATTGTATCTATTATGCTGATCAGCCACTTAATAAGGTGGGTGTTTATGCCGTACGGCAAAACTTAGTTTTATATAATAATTTAATGGCAGCACTTGCGGGAAACCCGTTAGAAACTTTTTCGCCGGGTGGAGATTACCTGTTGATTTATAATCTTGGAGATGGTGAAGGGGTGTTTTCCA
>JBATHQ010000427.1:0-3392 GCA_049667005.1 Psychromonas sp. | reverse complement strand
GGATAGATCCAATGTGCAGCTTGCTTTTGTCTCATCCATTGGCAATACAAAGCCAAAACGGCCAATACCGCGTTTGTCACCTAGTGCTGTTTTTAATGCTTCACCCAGCGCTAGAGCCGTATCTTCGACACTGTGATGATCATCGATATGCAGATCGCCTTTTACGCTGACATCCATCTGGAAACCACCATGCGTGGCGATTTGATCTAACATATGGTCGAAGAAACCCATACCGGTGTCGATATTGTTCTCACCGGTATTGTCTAAATCCACCCGTACCGTAATATCCGTTTCCCTGGTGGTACGTGTGACTGACGCAATACGGCCTTTACTGGTTAGTTGCTTAACAATCTCTTTCCAGCCTAAGGTTTCTTTGTTGTACATGATACCGGTCAGGCCCATATTTTCAGCGAGCTGGATATCGGTAATACGATCGCCAATTACATAAGAATCGGTAAAATCGATACGCCCTGATTTAAGGTATTCACTGACCATTCCCAAATGGGGTTTACGGCAACTGCAGTTATCTGCCGGAAAATGCGGACAAAGCAGCGTAGCTTCGAATTTCACACCTTGAGATGCAAAAATTTCCATCATTTTATTCTGTGGAATATCAAAATCTGACTGCGGATAACTGTCGGTTCCCAGACCATCCTGGTTAGAAACAATCACTAAAACATACCCGGCGGCCTGCAATGTTAACAAGCTCGGGATAACGTAGGGTTCAAATTTTAATTTTTCTAAACTATCAACTTGTTTGTCGCTGATTGGCTCATCAATCAAGGTACCATCACGGTCGATGAAAAGAAATTTTTGTTTATTCATTATTTATTCCCTGCGGCGAGTGTCTTAAGTGTCGTGTCCATTTCAGCCTTTGAGCCGATGGTAATACGGATACAGTTTTCTAATCGCGGTTTATTCGCGAAATCACGCATAATAATACCGTCTTTGGCAAAAGCTTTAAATACGCTGGCTGAATCGACAAAGCGGACCAGCAGGTAATTTCCCGTGGCCGGGAAAATCTCTTTTACATTCGGCATAAGTTGCAGTTGTTTTTGGAAAATAGCGCGATTGTTATTAATGGTCGCTACCCGCTCACGCATGATTTTCAGGCCGTTGGCTGATAATGCCTGCGTCGCTATCTGGGCGATCGGTTCAGGGACAGGGTAGGGGGCGATGACCTTGGATAACATGGTTATCACGCTTTCCTGCGCCAGGGTAAAACCACAGCGAATGGCTGCAAGCGCAAAGGCTTTGGACAGCGTGCGGGTAATAACAAAGTGCTCAAAGTGGTCGATTAAATCAACTTGACTCAGCTCTGGACAAAACTCGATATAAGCTTCATCGGCAACGATTATCGCCTTACCCTGGGTGGCTTTTAACAGTTCAACAAGTTTAGATTTATCTAACATATTACCTGTTGGATTATTTGGCGCGCATAAAAAAACGATTTTTATCGCGTTATTTGAGTCTAAAACTGTTTCGGTGACGGCCTGATAATCAACATCAAAGTTTTCAGCAAGGGCAACTTCGGTAATACCGACACCGCAGGTTTCTGCGCTGATAGCGTACATGCCGTAGGTAGGGGGACAAATTAAGATGCTGTCTGAACCGGGCTCGCAGAAGGTGCGGATTAAAATTTCAATACTTTCATCGGCGCCGCGCGTTGCTAACAACTGGTTGTTTTTTAGGTTGGCATAATCAGCGTAAGCATTGATCAATGCAGGGGGTTGAAATTCTGGATAACGATTGAGTTTATGTGAATCAAGTTGGTATTCATTGCAGTCTGGAGATTCATTCGCGTTTAACCAAACGTCTCCGCTGCCGCCAATCCGACGGGCAGAAAGGTAAGGTGTTAATGCCTGCACCGTTTCACGGGCAAGGTGTTTAATGCTGCTCATCAATTATATTCCCTAACGAATAATTTATCTTGTTTGCGGCTCGGTGGTAGACAGCAACGTAATGCAGCCTGCTACCGAACCCAAATCACTTTATTTCATACTGTTTAGCTTATCCACGCGGATGGTCACGGCACGTTTATGGGCGGTTAAACCTTCAGCATCGGCAAGGCAAGTTACCGTCGGTGCTAAATTAAGCAGACCATCACGGGTTAACTCCTGCACCGTATAACGTTTCACAAAATCGGCCAGCCCCAAACTTGAATAGGTACGTGTATAACCGTAAGTGGGTAAAACATGGTTGGTACCACTTGCGTAGTCGCCTACTGACTCCGGCGTCCAGGCACCCAAAAAGATAGAGCCTGCATTTCTAAGCTTAGGTTGTAAAGCACGGGGATCTTCGGTCTGTACGATCAGATGTTCCGGTGCATAACGATTGGAAATTTCACATGCCTGTTCAATATTTTCACAAATAATGCTGACACTGTGCTGCAGGGCTTTTTCAGCAATTTCACGGCGCGTTAAAACAGCTAATTGCTGTTTAATTTCAATGGCGGTCTGCTCGGCAACGGCAAGGCTTGGCGTCACTAAAATAGATTGTGAATCATGACCATGCTCTGCTTGGGATAACAGATCTGCAGCGATAAAGGCAGGATCTGCATCTTCATCGGCAATCACCAACACTTCAGAAGGGCCTGCCGGCATGTCGATAGCCGCACCGCAAAAATCATTACTTACCTGACGTTTTGCTTCGGTTACAAATGAGTTTCCCGGACCAAAAATCTTATCCACTGCGGCAATCGTTTCTGTACCATAAGCAAGCGCTGCAACGGCCTGAGCGCCACCGACGGTATATATTTCGTTTACTCCGCACAGTGATGCCGCATATAAAATCTCATCGGCAATCGGCGGTGGTGAACATAATACCAAACGGCTGCATCCGGCAATTTGCGCGGGCGCTGCCGTCATAATGACGGTTGAAGGCAGTGGTGCACTGCCACCTGGAATATACAAACCCACTGACTCGATTGCTTGCGTATGCATTTCACAAACAACACCGGGCATCGTTTCAACTCGGATCACATCTTGTTTTTGTGCCTGATGAAATTTAACCACTTGATTATAAGCCGTTTTGATCGCGGTTTTAATTTCATCGCCTAAACGCGCTGTGGCCTGCTCTATTTGCGCCGGAGTGACGGTAAAATCTTCACCAACTAATGTATCAAAACGCTTGGTGAAATCTAATAAAGCCGCGTCACCCTGGGTGCGGATAGCAGAAATGATTTTAGAGACTGTCGATGTCAGCTCTGAAGAATCCGCCATTGCCGGACGAGCAAGTAGTGCTGCTTGTTGCTCATTAGATAAATCTGACCAGTTAACCGTTTTCATTCCTGTCTGCATGCTTACTCCATCATTTTTTCAATTGGTAGTACGAGGATAGAACTAGCGCCCAGTGCTTTAAGTTGTTCCATCGTTTCCCAGAACAAGTTTTCT
>JBATHQ010000426.1:0-2396 GCA_049667005.1 Psychromonas sp. | reverse complement strand
TCAGTGTGGTACTTACCAAATGCATTCACTTGCCGAGGCAAAAGAGATTGCCCAGGCGATCATCGATGCGGGCATAGGGATCAATAAAAATGAAGATATTGCGTTAACTGAAGAGCAATTAAAGCAGTTGTAATCTTGTTGAATTAAATTGAGCACCTTTTTAAGGAACCTTAAAAAGGTGCTATTTATTCAAAAGAGATCTCACGGTGATCAAGGTGATTTAGTTTACCTCTTTATACAGGTGGGGCATCACTTTAACCAGTTTAACCATGTTATTTTCTACCTCTAAAATTTCCATCGGGTAACCGCATATACGTGCGCTAATACTGCCTTTGGGAATCTCTTCAAGATGTTCTAAAATTAAGCCGTTCAAGGTACGAGGCCCATCCGTCGGTAACTTCCAACCCATCTCTTTATTGATATCACGAATTCCTAAGCTGGCTTCGATGATATAGGAGTTATCTTTTTGCTTATAAATTTCCTGCGAGCTATGCGGCTCTCGAGTGGTGGTGAAGTCTCCGACGATCTCTTCTAAAATATCAGCCAGCGTCACTAACCCTTGAATATCACCATATTCATCTACGACTAAACCGATACGTTCCTTGTTATGCTGAAACTTAATAAGTTGGGTGTTTAGGGGAGTACCTTCAGGAATAAAATATAAACTTCTTACACTGCGCAATAGTGTTGTTTTGCTAAATTCCTCTTTTAGCAGGATCAGCAGAGAATCACGCGCATGAACAAAACCTATCGCATCATCAATGGTATCACGGTATAAAAGCGTCATGGTATGGGTGCGATGCTGTAACTGTTTGAGAATAATTTCCCAGTCCTGATTGATATCAATTGCTGCGATTTCATTACGCGGGATCATTATTTCATCAACAGTGACTTTCTCCAGCTCTAAGATACTAAGAAGCATCTGTTGGTGATGCTCGGGAATCATCGCGCCTGCTTCGTGGACAACGGAGCGTAATTCATCACTTGATAATGCTTGACTGTCTAAGTGGTTAACGTTAACACCAAAAATACGTAATAGTGTATTTGAAATTCCATTGATTAACCAAACTACCGGACTGAGAAGTTTCTGCAGGGGGCGTAAGATAAATGAGCTTGGAAAAGCAATTTTTTCAGGGTAAAGAACGGCGAGGGTTTTTGGCGTGATTTCAGCAAAAATCAAAATAACCAAGGTGAGGATACCGGTTGCGATGGCAATACCTGCATCACCAAATAAACGCTGACCGATAATTGTGGCGATTGCCGACGATAAAATGTTGACTAAGTTATTACCGATTAGAATCAGTCCAATAAGTTTGTCTGGTTCTTGCAGTAATTTTTCAACGCGTATCGCTACTTTATTTTTACTTTTCGCAAGGTGCCTTAGGCGGTAGCGATTTAACGACATCATGCTTGTTTCTGAGCTAGAAAAATAAGCAGACATGATGATTAAAATTACAAGTGTGATCAGTAATCCACTAGTGGGTATGACGTCCAAAAGTCCTCTCTTTGTATTTAATGAAAATTAACGTGTGTTGGGAATCTGATAGTAGCGAATAAATCAGCATAAAACAAAAGCGATTATTTTAAATTTGTAAAAAATTGTCGACTCGCATTTTATTTTTGACGTGCAAGTCATAGTTTTTCTTGTAACGCACTGCATATTCGAGTTATTTTCTTTTTATAAGCTTTGTTTATTGTTTTTATTTTGTTGAATATTTACTTTATTGATTAACTTTCATCTCTGTAACTATTTCAGTCTTTCTGCAACAGTTTGTTGGTTGTTGATCTTTTACACAAGGCTAGGCTTGCGGGGTGTAGATACAGGCGAAAATGCCCGAGAAAGGGCAACAAGTGCAAACTAATACTCTAAATCTAATTCAATATGATTTCCCGGACAAATCGACTGCCAAAATAAGCCAGCGTTAATAAAGATGAACCTGCAATGGTGATATATACAATCGGTCGTCCTCGCCACCCCTTAGTGTAATGCCCCCATAATAAAATAGCGTAAATGGTCCAGGCGACGAAGGATAGGATAGCTTTGTGTGCCTTTCCCTGCGCAAACATATCATCTAAGAAAAAGAACCCCGTTAAAAGGGTACAAGTGAGTAGAATAAAACCGATTAAAACAAACTGAAACAGACTTTTTTCCATGGTCATTAACGGTGGCATATTGATCTGAGTCAGCGGGCGTTTATGATTTTTTAAACGGTAATCAAGGTATGCAAGTTGCAAAGCAAAAAGGCTGGCAATCGTGAGAATAGAATAAGCTAATAAGGCAAATATTATATGTGAGCCGATGGCCGGTTGTTTGTCTAAATGGGTAATGTAGTGGCTTGGCAGATAGACAACAGCAATAAAGTTGATGATATTAAACCCGGATACTATGGGTGACA
>JBATHQ010000425.1:0-1790 GCA_049667005.1 Psychromonas sp. | reverse complement strand
ACGTATGACAACTCACGGAAGGTGGTTAACTGGTGGATCCAGCCATTATCACAACTCGGATGATCAACTTCATCCGGCAGCCCCATCCAGGCAGTCATCACTCGACGGCCGTCGGGCGTTTGCAGAGACTGCGGCGCATAAAAATCAAAACCATGATCTAAATGCTGGAAATCTGATAACTGGGCACGGCCATCTGCATCAAGTTGCGCTTTAACTATGCCGTTATGATGTGGCACGTGATGGTGCTCACTGGCTGATTTAATGCCCTGCGGGCCAATCACAATAAAGTCCTGCTCTGCTAGGGTGAAAAAATCAGGGCATTCCCACATATAACCAAAATCCCCCAGCTCATCGCCGCACAGGGCAAGGAATGACCAGCTTTTGAGATCCTGTGACTGGTAAATGGCCAGCCGCCCTATCTCATCTTCGCGCTGTGCACCGAGCAGCATTAACCAGCGGTCATTATAACGAATAACCTTGGGGTCACGACAATGCGGGGTCACACCCGGCGGCAGGTCAGGCACAACCGGTCCGTGCTTAATAAAATTGATCCCGTCCGTTGAGGTCGCTAAACATTGCGTGGTGTGTCTATCTCTTTGCTCGTCAATGCGCACATTACCGGTATAGAACAACATCAGCTCGTCACCTTGACTTAGCGCATGCCCGGAAAAAACGCCGTGACTGTCAAACCAGTCTGAGGGCGTCAGGGCCACCGGCTGCCACTCCCAGTTAATTAAGTCTTTGCTGGTTAAATGTGCCCAATACTTATCTTTATGGGCGCAGGCATAGGGGTACCACTGATAAAACAGGTGATATTGCCCCTGATGATAAATAAAACCATTGGGATCGTTTAACAACCCCTGAGGCGGTGCAATATGCCAGCCCGGACGGTGCGCACATGCAAGCGGCTCGCTGTAAGGCTTGAGAGCCTGCAGCTGCTGCTTAGCAATAAGCTGGCCGACTTCTAATAGCTGTGCTGCAAATTCATTTTTATTTTCAATAACAGATTTATCAAAAGTAACCTGTTTTAAAACGGCATTATAGCTTTGCTGTTTTGCCGGGCCGGACAATAGATCAAACTCCCTGATCTCAAGAACGATACGGGAATCAGGGATCAGAATACGGACCAGATTGCCGATACCACCACACGCTTCAATAATTGTTAATAAGGACATACACCACCTGCAACAGTTTATTTAAAAAATTTCGGGAACGTTCTCAAAATATGCGAAAAAATATCTTTTTGCAACAAATAACGGCTTAGCGTTACAGAAAAGAGAGATCCGGATCATGTTTTTTGCCGCTAGCGCTGTTTTGCAAGCACAATGCGCTTACTCAGCATATTGCTATCAGCAGCTTTCCCGGGTGATGCTCTCAAAGCCCATCACCAGCTTACTCACTTCAGTTTGTTTATTTGCAATCAGTTCCAGCAGCATTTGCGCGGCTTTTTTACCCGTTAAATCAAAAGCATAACTAGATGTCGACAAGGTCGGGGTGCACACTTCAGCGAGCTCATCATTACCCACTCCAAGCACTTTTATATCTTTGCCGGGGACTTTACCCGCAGCAGTGATCGCTTTCATCGCTCCGATTGCAATTCTGTCCGTAGCACAGAACAAGCCGTCTAATTGCGGCCAGTCAAGCAGCAGTTGCTGTGTCTGCCGAAAGCCGGACTCGATGGTGAACTCACCATGGCTATGGAAAAGTGGTTCGCTCTTTCCGGCATGCTGCAGATACTGCTGCAAGCCCTGAAAACGGCATTGATCAACGGCGATATCCTGTTGATTTAC
>JBATHQ010000424.1:0-1693 GCA_049667005.1 Psychromonas sp. | reverse complement strand
GTTTAGATCAAGGCGAAAGTTGATGTAAATGTGTTCCCTTTACGAAACTTTGAACGCAGAGATAAATAGTTTTAACCAGCAAAAACGATGCTTGTCTAAGGATCTGCTTCAAAATTACTTGATCTTTTGTTTTCAAAATAACCTGTCATTTAAGGTGCCAGAAAACAATTTAGATCAAGTTATTTTGTAACGATTCCTAACTAACAACACTACGGACAGTTTTATGATGCAATAGCGCCGTAATTGCCATATTGCTCATAAATCATTAAGACTTTTTTACAACTTAGGTCTAATCCTAACGCGTCAAAAAGCCTGTCCATCAAGTGATGATTGAATTTCCTGCGTTTCCACGAGGCGATTGATATCACCGAGGGCTTACTGGTTAATTTCTCTGTGCGATCTTCAACCTTCAGTAAATTCAATGTTGTTAATGACGCGTTTACCTGCATATTAATCGCTTCCTTACGCAGTGATTGACAATGAGTGAGCCCTGTATATTGTTTTGCATCCCTAAATAAAAATTCTATTTGAAATCGAGCCTTGTAATACTTAATCAACGTCATCGCATCCAACAAAATGTCTGTTGAATACAATAAAGCCCTGCCTGTTTTTTTTCCCTTATACCAACTCAGCATCACAACACGAATTTCACGCTTTAGGCTCTTTGAATAAACCACTTGGGTGTAAACGGTTATCTTCTCATCCAAAATGCCGGCATGTTCAAAGCGAGCTAAATCCTCAAAATCGATCTTGCCATCAAATCTTCGGGGCCGGCCAATGCCATTATAGTTACCTTGGTATAACCACTGTAAATCAGCATCAACACGGAGCTTTCCAACAAGATGAAGACCAGTTTCAAGCACCTTCGATACAAATTTTACTTTGCTATAGTAGGCATCGGCAGCAAGGTACTGGATATTAAGTTTACGCAGGTTCGCAACGACGTCGATAACATGCTGTGCATATTGTTCAACGCGCGTCGCGCCTTCAATATCGATGGTTTGACGAGAATCTAGCGCATAGGCGGTATTTGATTTCAGATCGGTAATGCAGATAGTGGATATCTCCAAGCCTTGCTGTGCTTCTCCTGCGCTGCCGTTGTAATACCAGCCTAACCCTTCAGTTTGACGACCCGATTTACCGATAAAGCTGGCATCAATCGCTGCAATTTGTTCTTCCTGGTCAGGAAAGGTCAGTGCAATTAATTTTCTGTTAAATTCAGCATAATCGAAAGCGCGATTAGACCAGCGTCGAAATCGTTTTTCACTCATCGCGCTGTAACGTCCCATATTTTTAAAAGTTGCCTTGCCTTGAAAAACGACCAACACTGCAAATAAAGAAAGCATGAAGGTTCTCTGATGCTTTTTAACATTGGACATTGAAGCTAAAATTGTTTCTACTATGGTTTCCATGGGCAGGCTTCTGTGATTATTTGATGTCAGAAACCTTATTTTCGCAATTTCTGCCCATGGAGCCTATTTTATTTTCCCCCTAAAACTGTCCAGAGTGTTGTAATATCAAAAATAAATAAAAAAGTAAAATTAATTTAAATCAACAGGTTACACTCTATAAATACAGTTGTTCTGCAATCTATGGGTATTACCTTGTGTATTTTTATTATTCGCTGCGAGAGTTAGCTTGTAATATGAATAGCACTGTTCCTAAAACCTTGGGCCGCTGGAAAAGCTATGCC
>JBATHQ010000423.1:0-1739 GCA_049667005.1 Psychromonas sp. | reverse complement strand
TCAACACAGCAAATATTAAACCTCTGGGCTGATGGCAAAGATGATCCACAAATGGCTGAGATTGCGCTTGAATGTTTCGCGGAAGGTCGGGAGATCTTTTTGCAGGCAGCACAACAAGAGAAAGAGTGGGCGAAATACCTGTTTAAAGATGGATCGATGATTGGTCTAAACGAGCAAATTTTAGTGCAATATGTTGAATACATCTCTAATCTGCGCATGCAGGCAATTGGTTACGAAGCCCCTTTTGAAGTCAAAAGCAACCCCATTCCATGGATCAATCACTGGTTAGTGAGCGATAACGTGCAGGTTGCTCCACAGGAAGCTGAAATCAGTTCCTACCTTGTGGGGCAAATCAACAGTAAAGTTGACAGTGAAGATCTCAGTACATTTGAGCTCTAATAAATGCAGTCATCCATCAATTTAACGAAACGATTATGTCGAAGATAATAACCGTCAACGGTATTGATTACCCGCTCGATAGCGAAAAAACACTGCTTGAGAATCTCGAAGCACAAGCGATTGAGCAGGAGTTTCACTGCCGCGATGGCCATTGTGGAGTATGCCGCTGCATATTGCTCAGTGGCCAGGCTGAATATATTAACCCGCCCATGGCTTATCTTCGTGATGGTGATATATTAACCTGTTGCTCTAAAAGTAAAAGCAGTATAAAGCTGGCAACTTATTAAGTCCCTTTTAATAAGGCGAGTTGAGCGGGGTAACATACAAAGATCAAAACTGAAGGTGAGGTGGAGGTGAGTCATTTCACAAATACTTAACATTCCCAAAAAAATATATTACTTTTAGCTGATTTGTCTTTATATTTTAGCTGACTTGTCTTTATAATAGTCAAGAAAAGATAAACTACTCACGGAAGAGAAGTGCAAGGACCGTTTATCAGGAGTACTAATCGTATTAGCATTCCGTATCGGCTCATACACCATCCTGTAACTCATGGAGTTAAATTTAATGGACTATCGCACTGTTTAACTTGGCCGCCATTACGCTGACATTTACGCTTTTATTTAGTGTAAATGTTTTCGCTCAATCAGAATTTAACGAAGCTTATGAAGCAGCCCAAGCTGGCGACTACAAGCGTGCGGTCTCTTTATGGACGGTATTAGCTGAGCAAGGAGATCCTGCCGCTCAATACACCTTAGGTTGGATGCTTGAAAGTGGCCAGGGGGTTGAAAAAGACATCCAGAAAGCGGTCTATTGGTACGGAAGATCGGCCGAGCAAAACAATGTTTCAGCTCAATATGTTCTTGCCTCTATGTATGACCAAGGTAACGTTCTGAACGAAAATCAGGAAAGTGCGGTGCAGTGGTATATAAAAGCCGCTAATCAGGGGGATGCCGAATCACAATTCCAATTAGCATTACACTATCAAAATGGTAAAGGCACGGCACAAGATGATAAGCGGAGTTTATATTGGTTTAACAAAGCCGCGCAGCAACGACACATCTCCGCTCCCCTCTTCTTAGGCCAAATTTATCAATCAGGTAAAGGCACCAAACAGAATTATCAAACCGCCATAAAATGGTATACACAAGCATCATCTCAAGGTAACGCAATTGCCACTTTCCACCTCGCATATATGTATGAATTTGGGCTGGGCACTCCTCAAGATAACCCGAAAGCACTATCACTATACTTACAAGCAGCTGAAAAGAAATATTCTCCGGCGGCTTATCAAGCGGGAGAGTTTTACGAAACGGGTAAATCCGGACAAGTCGATATTA
>JBATHQ010000422.1:0-2023 GCA_049667005.1 Psychromonas sp. | reverse complement strand
GGCATAGCTTTTCCAGCGGCCCAAGGTTTTAGGAACAGTGCTATTCATATTACAAGCTAACTCTCGCAGCGAATAATAAAAATACACAAGGTAATACCCATAGATTGCAGAACAACTGTATTTATAGCGTGTAACCTGTTGATTTAAATTGATTTCACTTTTTTTTATTTATTTTTGATATTAGACAAATAATCTTTACTCAGTTATTATGCGCGTGATTACATATTCTTTTGACTGTTTTTTGTCCAGGATATGGTCTAAAACATAATAATTGCATAATTAAAGGAATAAACTATGTCTAAATTAAACTATCTGCTTCCGATTGCATTACTTGCATCGAGCACAACATTTGCCGCAAGCGAAGATACTTGGTATACAGGTGCTCGCTTTGGTGCTACACATTATGACGATATTTCAGCCACTTCTACTAATGGCACTGATATTATAACTGATATAGATAAAAACAACGGAGCTGTGGGTGCGTTCCTAGGCTATAACTTTACTCCTTGGTTCGCATTAGAAGGAAGTTATACTTACCTTGGTGAATTAGAGTTTAATGAGACTCAAAAAGTTAAACAACAAGGCTTTGATTTAGTTGGTAAATTTAGTCAAGATCTGACAAATTCCCTAGATGTTTATGCTAAAGCAGGTGCTTCATACGATCTTGCTCATGGCCAGGAGGTATTAGCAGGAGTTGATGACAAAGGGCTTATTGGCACTGCAGGGCTTGGTCTTGAGTACTTCTTTAATGACAATGCATCTGCACGTGTAGAATACCAATATTACCATCAGGCTGAACTAAAAGACGCAGGCTATAATGCAGAATGGAATACGCATTTTTATGGCGTAAGTTTGGTATACACTTGGGGTGCTGAAAAAGCTGCTCCTGTGATGCCTGAGCCTGTGGTTGAGCCAGTAGTTGAGGCTAAGCCAGTGACCATTAAACCACTAACAATAGAGATCTATTTTGCGAATGCAAGTGCTGTAATTCAACCACAATACATTAAGCAACTGGCTCCGATTGCAGCGCATTTGATTAAATATCCTCAAGCGAAATTAATGGTTGTTGGTCATACTGATAGCAATGACACTGAGCAGGCAAATCAGAAACTTTCTGAGCGCCGTGCTGCAAGTGTTGCACTCTATTTAGCTGAAGAGTTTAAAATTGATAAAAGCCGTGTCGTAGCACAAGGCCGCGGTGAATTATCACCAATTGCAACAAACGCTACTGAGGCTGGCCGTGCAAAAAACCGTCGTGTATCTGCGTACACTCCAGGTTTACTAGTACCAGCTAAATAATAATCAAGTCGTTTATGATATTAAAGCTAGCCTAATCGCTTAATGCCGTTCGGTTAAGCAATTTTATGATTATATCTCAACGAATATCTTGATGGTATATACAACACCGAACGCGGAAATGTTCGGTGTTTTCTTTTATATCATGTTGTTACAAAAACTAGGTGCGGAAGGTGGGTTAGAATTAATCATAGCACCGTTGTTTTCAATCCCAATACCTCATTATGGGTTAATCCAACACCTTATTCTTATTCATTTCTCAATTCAATTTATAACGCTTTAATTTAAGCGAAATGGCATAACTTTTCCAGCGGCCCAAGGATTTAGGAACAGTGCTATTCATATTACAAGCGAACTCTCGCAGCGAATAATAAAAATACACAAAGAAATACCGAAAGAATGCAGATGACCTGTATCCATAGTAGTACTTTAGGTAAAATGTTGATTTTAAAGTGTTTTATTTGTTTTGTTTGTTTTTTTTTTTACATTAGACAAATAATCTTTACTCAGTTATTATGCGCGTGATCACATATTCTTTTGGCTATTTTTTGTCCAGGATATGATCTAAAACATAATAATATAATTAAAGGAATAAACTATGTCTAAATTAAACTATCTGCTTCCGATTGCATTACTTGCATCGAGCACAACATTTGCAGCAAGCGAAGATACTTGGTATACAGGTGCTCGCTTTGGTGCGATACATTATAATGATATTTCAGCAACC
>JBATHQ010000421.1:0-2198 GCA_049667005.1 Psychromonas sp. | reverse complement strand
TCCCGATTTAAAAAACGGACAAACTTGTATTGCTGAATATCAGTTAGCCGGAAGGGGAAGGAGAGGGCGCACTTGGGTTTCCCCTTTTGCTTCGCATCTGTATTTCTCATTTTACTGGCGCTTCGATGCCGGTATCGACAAAATATCCGGACTAAGCTTATTGGTCGGTATTGCGGCGGTTAATGCGCTTGAAAAAATCGGTATACAGGGTGTTTCATTAAAATGGCCAAATGATCTTTATTATCAGGGTAAAAAATTAGCGGGCATTTTGATTGAGTTAAATGCTCAGGCAACGGAAGCCTGCCACTGCGTGATCGGTATTGGTATTAATGTCAAAATGCCGCCTGAACAAGCTAAATTAATCGATCAGCCCTGGGCTGATCTGCACTCATTAAGCGCCGACAGTATCGATCGTAACCGGTTAAGTGCGACATTGATTACAGAGCTGCAATCTCTGTTACCTGATTATGAAAAAAATGGATTAATGCCATATCTGCCACGCTGGTTTGAACTGGATTGTTTTCTTGATAAACAGGTCAACCTGCTTATCGCGGATAAAATCACCACGGGCATCTGCCGCGGTATTAATCAGCAGGGCGCCTTGCTGCTTGAATTAGATGGTCAAATCAAAGAGTTTGTCGGCGGGGAAATTTCACTGCGCTTGGCACAGTAATGCTGCCGGCTAAAAAACGCTAGGTTAGAGATATCCGCAAAGGTTCGGTAATCCGTTATTTACCGTCATCCTCAAGCGATTTTGTTGAGGATCTTATACTTTTTGTATCGTCAACTATCGTTCATTACCCTTTACGACCATTACATCTGGCGCGTATTCTGTTTTTTGACTAATTAACAGACAAAAGCAGGTGTAGTTGATTTTTTTTTAGGCAAACGATGAATAAATGCGAATTATTTTCTAATTAGGGGTTGCAAGGTTTGTCCAACTTCTCTATTATTCGCAGCACTTAGACGGCGCCGACTTAGCTCAGTCGGTAGAGCAACTGACTTGTAATCAGTAGGTCACCAGTTCGATTCCGGTAGTCGGCACCATTTAAGTCTAGGAGGGGTTCCCGAGCGGCCAAAGGGAGCAGATTGTAAATCTGCCGCGAAAGCTTCGATGGTTCGAATCCGTCCCCCTCCACCATATTCTATTTGCAATTAGCCATTGCAAATGATGCGGGCATCGTATAATGGCCATTACTCCAGCCTTCCAAGCTGATAATGCGGGTTCGATTCCCGCTGCCCGCTCCAACATTTCTTCGTAAGAAGAACTCAAAAATCAACCTCTTATGGTTGATTTTTGCGTTTTAGCTTCCCGTAAAATACATTCCAGAACACTTCACTAAGAAGATGTCAGGCAAAGTCATAGCGCTATAACGATGCCTGTTTTCTGTCGAACCACTAATAACTAACCACTAACAACTAATCAACTCTTTGAGAAGTATAAATTTTTTGCTGAGTCTATCCTGTTCTGCACAAATACTTAATAAGTCGACTATAAAATGATGCAGCGCTCGATGTTCAATCAGTTTGATTTGCTGTCGTTGTTTTTTATTAAACATCCGTCTGATCGCTCCAGGATTTACTTACTCTAGGGTGTAAGGTGTATTCATGAAAATTACCACTACAAAGCAACTTAGTGTTATTTAAAAGATATACGATGAGATGAAAACTTATCTCAGACGGATGTTGCTAATAATGTGGACATTCGTCAGGATACCGTTTCAAGCTTTGATCTAAGGTCATATTCTACCAAAATAGAAGCATCTTTTAAGCTTCTTTCTGTTTTGAAGTTAGATATTGAGATCACTCTTCGTACTGATAATAATAACGATTGGCAGGAAGAATAGTATTGTATTTATGCGTTCGCAGATAAAAGTCCTTTTATAAACGATTTTTGCTCAAATTTATACGTTCGAATAAATTTGTTTAAATCCCTATCCTTTTGAGTTAATATTTATGCGAACGCATAGGTGCTTATATGAAAATAGAAAATACTAAACAGCTAGGTCAACTAGCAAAAATTGTCAGACAGTCACAATCTTTAGATCAATCTACTGCCGGTCTGTTATCAGGTAATGGACTGACGTTTATGAGTCAGTTTGAAAATGGTAAGGAAACGGTTGAAATCGGTCGGGTTTTAAAACTGCTTGAGCAGTTAGGTATTGAGTTATCCATCGATTTACCGCCTGGTATTGAAG
>JBATHQ010000420.1:0-8634 GCA_049667005.1 Psychromonas sp. | reverse complement strand
TTTTGCTGCTGCTCCTTTAATTTTTCTAATAGTTTAATATTTTCCTGCGCCGCGATCAGCGTCGAATCTAAAGACAATGATTGCTGGTAAGCGGCAATGGCTTTATCAAAATCCTGCAGCTGTGCGTAACTATTACCCTGATTGTAAAATGCAGCCGCGTTATCTGGGGTTTCAATCGTCGCTTGTTCAAATTGGCTTAATGCCTGCTGATATTGCCCGTTTTTATATAAAGCACTGCCTTTTTCAAATGGGTTGCTATATAGGGAACTCGCTTGTGCATAGTCTTCATTCTGATAGGCTTGAAATGCATTTTGGCGATCATTTTTCCATATCGACGCCTCAACTTTGGGCGCGGAAAGCGGCAGGGTGAACGTTAATAAAAGCACATAGAAAAGACCTTTTCTGAACAGTATTAAAAACAGCGGAATTAATAAAAAAACCAGCCAATATCCATCATCTATTGCCAGTTTATTTTTGCCTTGCTGCTGCGTCTCTTTTTTCATTGCCTGATCAACGGAATAAAAATCGCCTAACTGCTCTATATCTGTATTTCTATAACTCGCATTTGCATATAAACCATCACTTGCCCGGCTTATTTTAAGCAAAGGCAGCGGGTCTAAAGTTGGGATAACTATCTGTCCAAACTGATCTTTTAATAAAGAGCCATCAGCAAGTGTAATGGCGGCGCCCTGTTGAGTGCCCATGGCTAATATGGATACCACCCAATTACTGCCTTTTAATTTATTGACCATTTTATCCGCACTATTTTGATCAATACCGTCGGTGATAAAGACAATATGCCCGCGCTGATACCCTGCATTTTGTAATCCTGTTATTGCCAGCGCTAAGGCCAGATCCGGCCGCGAACCTGCAACGGGCATAATATCCGGAGAAAGATGAGAAATATGGCTGATTATTGCATTGCCGTCACGGGTTAAAGGGGCGATGGTGAAGGCATCTCCGGCAAAGGCAATCAGACCTTTCTCACCTTCCTGCCAGCTTTTAATAAGATCAATGGCTTTATATTTCGCCTGACTTAAGCGGTTTGGTTTCGTATCTGTCGCATACATTGAATAGGAAAGATCTAAGGCAATAAATTGTGCTTTCTGTATCTCGTAAACGGGTAGTTGATGCTGCCGCCAGGTAGGACCTGAGAGAGCAATGCAGGCAATTATCGCCAGTAAGTTAAAGGGGAACAGTAAAGACAAGCTTTTTTTAGGCTCACTGACCAATTGCTTGCTTAAATGTGCTGCGATTAAACTCTGATGCTGCTTGTTTTTAACCGTTGTATAATTTAACAGAGCAAACAAACAAACGGCAACTACACCAAGCAACCAATAGGGGCGTAAAAACTCCAATGGCATTAAAGTGGTCTCAGGCGACATCAGAACCTCTTGATTTTAGATAGATTACAAAAACAGTGAGTAATAGCAATGCAGCGGTTAACGGCCAGTAATAGAGATTTTTTTCAGGGCGAAATTCTAAAAAATCGCTGTTAATAGGCTCAAACTGATTAAGTTGTTGATAGATATTTTGTAATTCTGCCTGGTTACGGGCGCGAAAGTATTTCCCGCCGGTCAGACTGGCTATCTCCATTAAAGCCTTTTCATCTAAATCTGCGGAAGGGTTGACTTGCTGATCACCGAATAATCCGCGTTTGATCATCTGCTCTGCACCAATACCGATGGTATAGATGGTAATATTATTTTTAGCGGCCTGTTGAGCTGCCTGAATAGGATCTATGTCACCGGAAGTATTTGCCCCATCACTCATTAGAATCAGGACGCGTTGCTCATTTTTATTTTCAACAAAACGTTTGATTGCCATGGCAATGGATTCCCCAATGGCGGTGTTTTTACCAGCTAAACCTATCTCACTTTCATTCACCATCTGCTGGATTGTATTTAAGTCAAAGGTCAGCGGAGTCTGTAAATAAGCATGGTCTGCAAATAAAATCAGTCCCAGACGATCTCCTTTACGCTCCTTTATAAAGGTTTTTAAGAGATTTTTTAGCAAGGTTAAGCGGTCGACGGTTTGCCCGTTTAACGGCATATCAACTTCCAGCATGCTCGCCGATAAATCCAGAGAGATGATCATATCACGCGTTTTCTGCTGCAGGTGGACAGGCTCACCAAACCAGATGGGGCGTGCCAGCGCGCTTAATAATAACAGCCAGGCAAGCCAGGGAACTAACGCGCTTAAATAATTCTTTTTAGAGATTTTCTGTTGCTTACTCAAACCTTGCGCGAGCGGGATCCAGATTTGTGTATACTGTAATTCGCGTACTTTTAATAAATATCTGGCCAGTAGCGGTAGCGGCAGCAGAAAAAAGATCCATAAATAAACAAATTCAAACATTATCGTGCTTCTCTTTATTTTTTCCCGTCTGTTTTTTTATCTGCTTTGGTAAGCCTGTTATCCATTGTCGAGCTTGTGCAAAATCACCTGCACTGCAGGCTTGGGAATGCTGTTGATAAAGGCGCTCTACAAATTTCTGTTTATTTTCAAAGAGCGGAGTTTGTGCATAACGTTGTAAAAAATCAAACCATTGCTCGCCATGTAATGATGCGACTTGCTGGCGTGGGAAATAGGTCAAAGCAACCCCTTTAAGAAGCTGGTTTAAGAGTACAAAATCAACCTGAGATTGTTGTAAAGCGTGTAATTGCTGTAATGCTTTGTTTTGTTTAACTTGCTGTTTCTTATATTTTTTGAATAAAGAAAAACAGATCAGCAGGCAGAAAATAGCAATAGCGAACAACAGCCAATAAATAGGCGCTAAAGGCCAAATAGAAGGTAGTGAAGGGGCAACGATATCGTTAAGTTGTACCAGTAGTGGATTCGGATTATTTTGCGGAAGCATGAAACTGCTCCATTAACGGGGATGCCGCTGATATCTGGTACACAGGAATCCCCTGTTTTATAAAAATATTCAATACATTGCTCTGGCGTTCTTGGGCCGCATCCTGATAATTCTGTAGTGATTTTTTATGTTTAAAAAAGCCACTTCCCTGCAAACTGTTTATTTTAAGTCTGCTGCGCTGCACGCTTTGCGGCAGAGCAAACTCAAGAGGATCTGTGATCTGCCATGCACTAATTTGATTATGTCTGCGGATCTGGTTAATTAATTTTTGACAAGGTTCATCCAGTTGGGAAAAATCACTGATTAAATGTACCTGACTGCCTGTCTGAACCAGATAGGAGAGGCGTTTCAGTTGTAATAATAAGGATTGTGAATGGTTCTCTGTTTTAACCGGCACTGAGGCACAGAGTTTCTGGCTCTGATGCAGGAATGCCATGAGTCCTTTAGTTCTGCCTGTCGGTCTTAGTTCGGCTACTTTATGCTGGTTGAAGACAATGCCGCCAAGGCGATCATTGCGTTGTTTTGCCTGCCAACTAAGCAGGGCGGCCAGATGACAAGCTTGAACTGACTTGAAGACAAATTGGCTGCCAAAAATCATACTGTCAGAAAGATCCAAGAGGATAAAAACAGGGCGTTCTTTCTCCTCCTGAAATAACTTTGTATGCGCCTTACCAGTGCGTGCGGTAACTGACCAATCAATACTGCGTACGTCATCGCCTGCCTGATAATGACGCACTTCGGAAAACTCCATACCACGACCTTTTATTTTGGCGAGATAATTACCGGAAAGCTGTCGGGTGGCCAGGTCACCGGGCGGATGCAGCTGCATTTTGGTTTGACGTTTATAACTTAGCAGTTCAGTCAGGCAAACATCCACCCCTGTTTGATAGGGGCTATTAGCAAAGAGTGAATTTATTGTCATCATCATTATGCTGGAATAGCTACCTGATTGATAATCTCTTTAATCACCTGGTTCGCATCGATACCTTGCGCTTCCGCTTCATAGCTTAAAATCAGACGGTGGCGTAATACCGGGTAGAGATTTTGGACGATATCATCGGGCATCACAAAATCGCGGTTATTAAGCCATGCGCGCGCCTTCGCGGTGCGCATCAACGCTAAGGTTGCACGTGGGCTGGCACCGTAACTGATCCACTCTTTTAATTGCGAACCGTAATCTTGCGGTTGGCGGGTGGCGATAATTAAATCAATAAGGTATTGCTCTAAATGCGGTGCAATATTGACCTTCATGACCTCTTCTCGAAGAGCGAAAATTTGCTCATTCAAGAGCGGTGTGATGTCTGCTATTTTTTCTTTCAGAATCTCTTTTTGATTAAGTTGTAAAATCTCTTTCTCCGTTTCAGCATTCGGGTAGTCAAGTTGCAAGTGCATGATAAAACGGTCTAATTGCGCTTCAGGCAAGGGGTAGGTTCCTTCCTGTTCAAGCGGGTTCTGGGTTGCCATAACTAAAAACAGTTCCGGTAACTGATAGGTTTTTTTACCGACCGTTATTTGCCGTTCTGCCATTGCCTCAAGCAATGCCGATTGCACTTTTGCCGGTGCCCTGTTTATCTCATCAGCGAGAATCAAGTTATGAAAAAGCGGTCCTTTTTCAAAGATAAACTCACCGGTTTCCTGACGGAAAATATCTGTTCCGGTAAGATCCGAAGGCAGCAGGTCAGGGGTAAATTGAATACGATGAAAATCACCCTCAATACCCTTTGACAGGGCATTAATCGCGCGCGTCTTGGCCAGACCCGGCGGACTTTCCACAAGAATATGACCATCGGCCAATAGAGCAATTAGTAACCCATCTACAAGCTCACTTTGTCCCAAAATCATTTTGTTAAGGTACGTTCGTAAAGCGTTAAGTTGTTGTTTTGCCATTGTTATCATCTACTGTAATAAGGAGAGGGAAAATATACTGCTATTAACAGACTATCTCAAGCAGAAAAAGTTTCAGGAAATTTGTAAATAAATTCAAGTAAATGCGAAAAAGCTACTGGGTTCGCCAAACTATCTCAAGAGACTGATTGTTACATCTTGTGTAGCCTGAGCACAGCGTAAGGATTGATCATTTATCCCCATGATACTTCAAGATACAAAGTCAGCAAGGAAAATTGTGCTGAGATGCGATGCATAAAATTGAAGTCTGGTTATTCTATATAGAGATTTTATAACAGTGCAGAGTGTCTTATTCTGGTCTCCGGGTTAAGTCCGGATAAAGCACCTTGAGGTGTTTATGGGTATTTGCATATAAAGCGAGGGGCGCTAAGGCAAATTATATTTAGATACTAGACATAAATTTGAAGTATAGTTATTCTACATTGATATTTTATAACGGTGCAGAGCAATGCAACTTGGCTTGCCCTGCTAGAACTCAGCTCTAAACCCAGTATTGCATGGCAACATTAACCAGAGGCAACCATCACATTAATGCAGCCCTTATTCGGATCTATAAGCTAAGGCATGATAAAATACCTTGATCTATCACGGTGATATGTTTATCTGTTTATTAAGTTGAAAGGAGTAATTATGAGTAATTTAGAGTCAATTATCTGGCATGTGCTTGGTTACGCGGCTATGCCGGTTATTTTTGTTGCTGGTTTTATCGGCGTTTTTTTAACGGCAGCTTTTATTCTGAAAGTTTCCGGCGCGACCCCAATCAAAGATTAAGAATCTGAATAAAATAGATTCTAAAAAGCCTAACATTTACTGGAGGATAAGTTATTGCATATTTATATTATGCGTCATGGACAAGCTGAAATGATGGGGCACACCGATGCTGAACGCGCATTAACCGTGCTTGGACGTTTAGAAAACGAAATGATGGCTACCTATCTGGCAGAGCAGAATATCTCTTTTGATGCAGTACTGATCAGTCCGTATTTGCGCGCACAACAAACCTGGGAGTCGGTTTTTCCCTATTTTGACGCTGTTGAAAATATACAAACATTGCCGTTTTTAACCCCTGGCGGCAGCGCTAGTGAATCGGTCAATGAAATTTTGGCTCTGCAGGCTGCGGGCGTCGAGCGACTGTTGATTGTCTCGCATCTCCCTCTGGTCGGTTATATCGTCGGAGAATTAGCCCCTGAAGCTGGTGTGCCTGCATTTTCTACTTCTGCGGTGGGTATTGTAGAACTTGATGACGACGGCGTCGGTACTTTGCATAGTTTGACCAGTGTTGCGCAGCTATCTGCGTAGGATAAATTTAGTTATTGTTTTCAGTAAGTATACAAAGGGTTATATTCACTTTATGTGGGTATAACCCTTTTGCATAAAGAGAGGATCATGATTTTATTAATGTCAGCCGTATTGATAATCGGCTATTTTTTAGTGCTTAAATTCGTAAAAAGAGCGGTTGAAAAACTAGGTCAGATAAAGTCCGTTAGCCTCTATCGCATACAATATATTAATAAAACGCTGCATATCGTTATTACAACATTATTTGTGATCACCTTTTTTCTGATCTTAGGTATCGAATATTCACAGTTATCAGTTTTTTTATCCTCTGTCTTTGCTGTAATAGGCGTGGCTTTGTTTGCGCAATGGTCAATTCTAAGTAATATCACCGCGAGTCTCCTTATTTTTTTCTTTTTCCCCTATCGGGTCGGGGACAAAATAAAAGTCGTGGATAAAGATGATGATATTACAGGGATAGTTGAAGAAATTACCCTGTTTCATGTACTGATCCGTCGAGGAAATGAGTTAATTACTTATCCTAACAGTTTAATACTGCAAAAATCAGTGATTAAGAATCCGGACTCATCGGCTAAATCCGCGACGGAAGAGATTAGCGATACACCAGTAGAAGTTGGTGATAAAGCTAAAAATATGGCTTAATGTGTTTAGAGGATCTTAAAATTCTGTCATTAACAGCGCAAGCACCAGATTCTAGTTTTGTCGGTCGGATTCAAACTTTATAGAGGTGTTTTTTATTATGCTTATTATCAGAAACTATGTTGAACAAGATGCCAGGGCAACCTGGTTACTTTTTTTCAATACCATCAGAAATATTAATCGTCATGACTATAACCAGTTACAAGTTGAAGCCTGGGCTCCCGATTCAATGGATCTGTTTATCTGGAATAAACGGATGATTGATATTGAGCCTTTTATAGCCGAAATTGACGGCACTATTGTCGGTTATGCGGATTTGCAAAACGATGGGCTGATAGATCATTTCTTTTGTCATCATCAATATCAAAGACAGGGTGTGGGGCGGGCGCTCATGGAACATATTTTTCAGGTCGGTGCGCAGAAAAAAATTAAACTGTATTTTTCGCAGGTGAGTATTAGCGCAAAACCCTTTTTTGAGTGTTTCGGGTTTAGCGTCGTGAAACAACAGTTAGTTGAGGCGCGCGGTCAGCAATTGATTAATTTTCATATGGAAAAGAGAGTGTAAGGTGGTAACCTATTCTGCGAACTGCAGGCCACCTTTCTTGGTGCTTTTTCAGGAAAAATAGCATACAGATTTAGCAATGTTTAGTTAAATATTGCGATGCCGATTAATAGCTTATGCAGAAAAGTAACAAAGAGGGCATACATTATCCCTCCTGCGGCAACAATAATAAGATCATTGACTGGTGATTTTTTCAATCCCGGCAATGGGCGGGAGACTCTGTGCCTCATGGAGATTAAATCAGCCACTGCCCAGATAAAAAATGAACCAAAAAGTAGTAGATCGGCAAGATTGCCGTTTACCAGTAAGTGGCTTACAGCCCAGAGTATCACGGCAATCAATTGTGGATGTTTAGTAAAAGCCGTTATTCTTCCCTTAAAGTAAGGCGCGATAAATAAAATAAAAACCGGCAGCATCAGTAAACTGCTGAGGTGGCGCATCCCATAAGGCGTGGCATAAATAAGTGTTGGGGCTAATCTGGCCTGTGCATAGCCAGTTGCAATCAGATAGATGCCTGCGAGTGAAGTTAAACCATATAAAGCTTTCCAGGCTGTTTCACTTTTAGCCGCCAAGCGGTTCCGTAATGGCAGGGCAACTATGGAGATGGAATGAATTCCCAAAAATAAAAGCAAACCGAATATTAAAGTAGCCATAATCAACTCCATAGTTAACCGTTTTAATAAGCGTAAATCATTTTTCCGATTAAGCGATTGTTAAATGAAAAGTGGTAAAATCCTCAATCAAGGTCTTATTTTAAGCAGCAAGGTTGATCGGATAAGTATGCGGAATGATATTATAAACTACCGCTAAATTATCTAATGCTTAACGATCTGAAATCACTTTATTTTTTACACTCTGATTTTAAAAAAAAATATTAGCGCCAAGCGTTATCCTCAGAAGGCTTAGCTGCTGTGCGCTAAAACAGTTATTTACCCGCCTATCCTTGACAATCTTTCTTTAGCTTCCATAGTAAATGTACTGCATATTTTTATGCCATTCACTAGGGAACTGTTATGGCCATTGGGAATGAACCTGAAGATCCGGGATCTCCATGGGATCAAGATAATCGGACTGTGCAATATAATTTATTAATGAAGAGCGGATTTTCGCGTTTTAAAAATAAATTTCCGAGTGGACATCCCGGTGGTGGCGGCAGGTTTTTATTTTTTTTAATCTGTTTAGCTTTGCTTGGAATAAGTCTCTGGTCAGCTATTTATACCATCCCAAGTGACTCGGTCGCTGTTGTGCAGCGATTTGGTAAATACCTCAAGGAAGTCCCCCCCGGTCTGCATTTTAAAATCCCCTTTGGCATTGATCTGGCCACCATTGTGCCGGTTAAACGGCAATTAAAGCAGGAGTTTGGTTTTATTAC
>JBATHQ010000419.1:0-6409 GCA_049667005.1 Psychromonas sp. | reverse complement strand
GATAAGGCTGGATTTTCCTGCACCGCTTGGGGCTGATACAATATAAAGTGTGCCGACTTGGGACATAAATAACCATTCCTGAAAATATTAATGAACATTAATCACCCTAAATGCGCATGGTGATTTTTGTGAGTCGCGGATTATCCCCTATTTTTAAAAGGATGTCTTTGCATCGGGCTATTAATTTTTACAATTTGTTAGGGGCAGAAGCCCCCCTGAAAAGATTATTTACGCAGTTTAACGCTTTCTACCTGGTGATTAGCCGCCTTGGTCAGGATCAGGTTAGCTCTATCACGGGTCGGGCGAATGTTTTCTTCCAAATTCACTCCATTGATCTCATCCCATATTTTTTCAGCTATCTCAATAGCCTGGCTTTCCGGCATTTGCGAGTAACTGTGAAAATAAGCTTTGGGATCCGTAAAAGCACCTTGTCGAAACTTCAAGAATCGTTGTACATACCACTTTTTTAAAAATGCGGTGTCAGCATCGACGAAGATAGAGAAATCGACAAAATCAGATACAAATGTGCGCTGTGGTTGCTCCGGGTAATTAATTGCACTTTGTAATACATTTAAACCTTCCAGAATAACAATATCCGGTTTTTCAAGATGTAATTTTTGATCTGGTAATATATCGTACGTCAAATGTGAATATATCGGCGCGCTGATCGATTCTTTACCGGATTTTATTGCCGCAACAAAATCGATTAAGGCTTTGATATCAAAACTTTCCGGAAATCCCTTCCTGTGCATTATATTGCGTGCAACGAGCTCCTGATTAGGACGTAAAAAACCATCGGTGGTCACCAATGCCACCCTCGGGTGCTCCGGCCAGTGCGATAACATTGCCTGCAGGATACGCGCAGTGGTACTTTTACCCACCGCAACGCTTCCCGCAATACCGATAATATAAGGGACGTTTTCATGATTACTGTTTAAAAACTTATCCCGTACGGTATGGCGGTGCTGTTGTGACTGAACATATAAATTAAGCAGACGGGACATCGGCAAGTAGATATCAACGACCTCCTGGATGGAAAGCGATTCGTTAATACCTTGTAGCTGTTGTAAGTCTTCTTCTGAGAGGGTGAGCTCGACGTTGTCGCGCAACTCCGCCCACTGTTGCCTTTCAAAGTGCATATAAGCATTATGGGCGTTATATTGTTCAGCGCAGACTGTCGTTTGTATTTTCACCAGTTTCCTGCTCTATATAAATGGATTTAGCGTTGATTTGCGGATGATCCGCATTAATATGATATTGCTCAGCAGGTTTGATTAAATTTTCAAAGAGGTTAACTAGTGCTTGCTGAGACTGTTCGACATCGTTTTGGCTGACCAAGCGCTCAAAAGCGGCATCGTAATCACTGACTACCCAGCAGGTATAATCATAAAGGTTTAAATACGCTTCCTGCAGCAGATAAACCCCTTCAATGATAATAATATCAACATTATCAAAATCATATTCAACGGTACGTGGATTCATTACATCATCAAGTGTGACGGATGTTTTGATACTGCCAAATAATTTTAAAGGTAAAATAAGCTCTTCGAACATTTCATCAAAGCGGTAGGCGTTAAGATAATACTCTTCCGGGCTGTTCATGACATTAAAACGAATACTTTTCGCCGCTTCCCAGTCATCGGTATGGACCACAGCAACGTGTGCTCCTTCCCGCGTCAGCGCCTCAGCCACTTTTTCGCTTAAGGCGCGCTTGCCGCCGCCTTCAATACCGCTGATGGCGAAAATTTGTGCTTTTGTCGATTCATTTTTATTATAAAGCTCAAGCAAGGCCGATTTCAATTCGACCGCATTGTTAAAAACGGTTTTCAAATGGGCAATTCCTTTCTCAATGGCAGGTAAGGCGGTGGTTATAGCCTTTAAGCCCAATGCCGCAGAAGATGTTGTCTTGGATATCTTCTGCAGTATTGATTATTTTACGGTAATTATTTGTTTTAAGTATAAAAAATAATGTTCGCTATTAACCCTTCTTTTGCGTTAAGAAGGTGACTAGTTGAACAAATTCTGCCTGACTGCTGACCGAACCGGTGTTGACTTTATATTTACCATTGACAATTAAGGTCGGTACGCCACGGATTGCGAATGTTTCCGTATCACGTTTCATTTGCGATGCTAACCCTGTGGCTGGAAAGCTGGCTAATGCACCTGTTGCTTCCTGCTCACTAACGCCTGCTTTTTCAAATAGTGCAATAACACCTGCACGGCCGTTAATATTTTTACCCTGATTCTGGAGTTGATCAAAAATAAGCGCTGATAGTTGATCTTCCACCTGCAGGATTTCTGCCGCTGCATAGGCTTGGGTTAATTCAGGGCCCATCTCTTTACCTAAAAAATTTACGTGTACTTTTTTTATCGCCACCTCTTCAGGCAACTGTTGCTTTAGGTTGTTGACAAAAGGTTCGAACTTAAAGCAGTGCGAGCAGTAAAATGAGAAAAACTCCTTTACTTCCGGGGTTGCGGTCGCGGTTTGTTTGACCACTTCGTAATGCACCCCTTCTTTAAAATCAGCTGCTTGTGCAGAAAGAGGAAATAAGATAAGCCCCATAATAAGCGCAAAAATCTTTTTCATACTATTTTCCTTTATTAAATTTATCTGTTTTTACTTGGTTAACGAAATCAGGCTATCTACTAGCATCTGAATGGAGGGGTTATATACCCATGTTACTTGCTCTGAGTCCTGATAAAGCATCTTGAAGTATCATGGGTATATTATATTTAATAACCCGGTTGTAAAGAGATCGGTGTTTCCTGTAGCGCTATTAATTGATCCTGCAGTGATTTTAACAACTCTTTCCAGTATTGGTCAGTGATAAACCATGGGAAGTTGATCGGAAAAGCAGGATCAGACCAGCGTTTATTAATCCAGTTTACATAATTAATCATGCGCATAGTGCGTAACGGTTCAATTAAGCTCAGCTGTTTTAGATCAAAGTCATATTCCTCTTCATAACCTTCTAATAGCATTGATAATCGTAGTTTTTTTTCCTGTGTGTCACCACTTAGCAACATCCATAAATCCTGAATGGCAGGACCCATTTTGCAGTCATCGAAATCAACAAAATAGGGTGATTTATCGTGCACCAGAATATTACTGGCATGACAATCGCCATGTAGGCGGATTATTTTATGTTTAGAACGCTTATATTGGATGGTCACTTCACGCTCCAGCGTTTCTAATATTGAAAATAAAGGAGCACGAATCGATGTCGGAATATAGCTGCTGCTGCGCAACTCTTTAATCGGATTAGATAACATGGTCTCGATATCAAGGGCTTCTCTATGTTTAAAACTCTCCTGAGCTGCAATACGGTGCATTTTTCCTAATGCACAACCGACATCATAAAGTATATCAATATTATCAAGCTCCATCGAGCGTGCGGACAAACTCGGAAATAGAGCGAAATGGTAACCTTTAAAGTGAAATAACGTTTCTCCGTTAATCTCTACGGGTGAACCCACTTGGCAGCCATTGTTATAGAGAACTTGGCAAAATTGGTGCTCCTCTTTTAACTGATCTTCAGTCCAGCGCTGCGGTCTGTAAAACTTCACCACGTAGCGAATTTTATTTTCATCGGTAAATAAAAAGACACGATTCTCATAGGAGTTGAGCGAGATTAACCCTGATTCAGGGTGGATAGCAATAGATGCCAGAGCATCAAGCTGCAGTTCAGGTGTTAGAGATTGGTAACTAAAATTGGCATTCACGTCTTTTTACTCGATAATAAGGCCTGCATAAACAGGCCATTAGGCATTGTTATAAACCAAGAAAGAATGTTGTTTCTTGTTCAATTTTTTCAATTTCACCAGACGCGCTGGTCAGTGTAATGGTGATATTAACTCTTTTTTCCTTAAATCCATATGGATCGACAGCAATTGCGATCGGTTGAGTTAACACTTCACCGGATTTTATTATAATTTGTTCTGGGCCAATCAGCTGCGCCCCCTCCAGACCGGAGAATGATAGGTCGTAGGTTTGTGTTTTGATAGTCTTATTAAGTATTTTTAAGGTGTAGGTATTCTCAATTAATCCTTCGCTATTCTCACGGTACAGTGCATTCCTGTCGCGTAGAATTTCCATTTCAGCACTGCTTAAATTAACAATATTAACGGTCAGCATCGCGACCATTATTAATAATAATGCACCATAACCGATAATTTTAGGGCGTAATACTTTGGTTTTCTTACCTGCCAGTTTCTGCTCGGTCGTATAAGAGATTAACCCGCGCGGGTAACCCATTTTATCCATTGTTTGGTCGCAGGCATCAATACAGGCTCCACAGTTAATACATTCATATTGTAAACCGTTGCGAATATCGATACCTGTCGGACAAACCTGCACACACAGATCACAGTCAATACAGTCGCCTAATCCAAGCTCTTTTGGCGAATCTTTACGTCTGCGCGGACCGCGGGCCTCTCCGCGTTGGCTATCATAACCGACGATGAAGGTATCTTTATCGAACATGGCAGACTGAAAACGTGCATAGGGGCACATATGCAGACAGACAATCGATCTCATCCAGCCTGCATTGATATAAGTAGCTGCGGCAAAAAAGAGAACACAAGCGCTCGTTGCAAAACCGGCATTAAAGGTAAAAAAATCAGCGTACAGTTCATTTACCGGCACAAAATAGGATGAAAAAGCCAAGCCTGTCAGTAATGAAACTGCTATCCAGCCTGCGTGTTTTGCTGTTTTTCGCCAGACTTTATCGACACTCCAAGGCATCTGATCCAGACGTTTGCGTTTATTGGCGCTACCTTCTAAGCGTTCTTCAAACCAGATGAATATAAAAGTCCACACGGTTTGCGGGCAGGTATAACCACACCAAACCCGACCTAGATAGGTAGTAAAAAAGAATAAAGCAAAAGCGGCAATGATAAAAATCCAGGCGAGCAGGGTCAGATCTTGCGGAAACAGTGTCATATTAAAAATATGATACTGCTGATCGGCAATATCAAATAAAATGGCCTGGTGACCATTCCAGCGAATCATCGGTAAGGCCATAAATAAAACAATCAACCCCCAACCTGTATAACGGCGTAGTGCCTGATAAAAACCATAAACGGCGCGTACATAAATGCGTTTACTGGGATTGTAACGATCTACACCGTTTGTGGTGCTGCTTTTTATCTCTTTGATTTTAATGCGTTCAGTCATCAATAGGCCTTAAGGTGCAACATTTTGGAAGGTTATTATAAGGGATGATCCTTAAATAATAACAATCCATTTACAAATATTTTATTTTTACGGGGAGGCGGGTGAGGGTGGCTTAATAAGTGAATGTTAAAAGGAGGATCAACTGCCGCTGTGCAGCGCAGGGGCAAACTACTTCAAGGTGCTGATTCGTGCACCTTGAGGTAGATTGGTTATCGGTTTTACAGAATGATATTTCTTAAATCAGGATCTTTTCGATCCAGGTAATGGGTCGAGTTGATACGACGAATGGTGCGTGACTTACCACGGACTAATAATGTTTCTGTCGTGGCAAAAAGTCCATTTTTAGTGACCCCTTCAACTAAATCACCTTTAGTAATACCGGTTGCAGAAAAGATAACATTGTCATTTTTGACCAGATCTTCAAGTTTTAAAATTTTATTCACTTCAATACCAACTGCTTCGCAACGAGCCACTTCTTCTTTACCAATTCGAATATTTTCTTCTGTTGGTCCCTTGACCATTGGGCGGGGTATTAATCGTGCCTGCATATTGCCATCTAACGCGCGCACAACAGCAGCAGAAATAACTCCTTCAGGTGCACCGCCGATACAATACAGCACATCAATTTGGTTGTCGGGCATACAGGCTAATACTGAGATTGCCACATCACCATCAGGAATAGCAAAAACACGTACACCTAAACCCTGTACCTCTTTGATCATACGATCATGTCTCGGTTTTGCCAGGGTCGCCATGGTTAATTCTGTTAATGGCTTGCCTAACGCGAAGGCAATAGCTTTTAAGTTTTGTTCTAAAGAGAGATTTAAATCAATCGCATCTTTTGCATTTGGCCCAACAATTAGTTTTTCCATATACATATCAGGTGCACGCAAAAAACTACCCTTTTCTCCAACCGCGAGTACTGCTAACGCATTTGATTGGCCCATTGCCGTCATGCGTGTCCCTTCAATAGGATCGACGGCAATATCAACTACATCACCTTTTTTCGTGCCAACATGCTCGCCTATATAGAGCATCGGTGCTTCATCAATTTCACCTTCACCAATGACTATTTCGCCATCAATATCTATTTGATTGAATACTAAGCGCATTGCTTCTACCGCTGCACCATCAGCGGTATTTTTATCACCTCGACCTAGCCATTTAAAGCCGGCTAATGCGGCTGCTTCTGTTACTCGAGAAAATTCTATTGCCAGTTCGCGTCTCATTTAT
>JBATHQ010000418.1:0-1707 GCA_049667005.1 Psychromonas sp. | reverse complement strand
GTATCGATTTCACTTAATACCTGCTCGCTTAAAGGCATAGCAAACGCATCTATATCCTCTTTTAATTGATTTATGCTGGTTGCGCCAATAATCGTTGAGCTAACGCCATCAATTTGAGCACACCATGCCAGCGCCAGTTGCGCTGCCGTAAAGCCATGTTGTTTTGCTATCTGCGCATATGCTGCCACGGCTTTTTGTGCTGCCGGCGTATCGCGCAACAGGCCATTGCGTTGTGACAGGGTCCAGCGACTGCCTTCGGGACGCGCACCATTCAGATATTTGCCCGATAACATGCCGCCGGCTAATGGTGACCAGGGCAGAAAAGCAATCTCTTCATGGACACAGTTTTCCAGTAAATAGGGCCAGTCTTTGCTGTGCAGCAGGCTGAATTCATTCTGTATAGACACCATTCTCGGCAGATCATATTGTGCGCTTAATTTCAGGTAAGTATTAATGCCCCAGGTAGTATCATCAGATAATCCGCAATAGCGTATTTTCCCCGCTTTTACGCAGCGATCCAGCCCCTGTAAAATATCCAGCATCTGCGCTGTTTGCTCCTGTGCATTAACGTCACTGAAGCGAAATTGATTTGGCCAATGTTTACTAAAGTGTGGCGAAGTACGATTTGGCCAGTGCAGTTGATACAGGTCGATATAATCAGTTTGTAAACGTTTCAGTGAAGCATCAACCGCTTGCACAACGGCATCACCCGTAATAGGTCCTCCATCGCGCACCCAAGGTAGCCCCGCGCCAGCTATTTTGGTAGCCAGAATGATTTCGCTACGGCGTGTTTTGTTCGCGCCTAACCAGTTACCAATAATGGTTTCTGTTTTACCGTAAGTATCCGGAGAGGGGGGAACGGCGTACATCTCTGCCGTGTCAATAAAGTTAATACCCCGGCTAAGGGCGTATTCTATCTGCTGATCTGCATCCTGCTGATTATTCTGCAGTCCCCATGTCATCGAGCCCAGACATACTTTTGATACTGAAAGGCCGCTACTGCCCAAGGTTGCAAATTCCATACAGATTCCTTAAAAAATTTTGAAAATAAGAGGTGGAACAAAAACAAAAAACATCTTAATTGTATGATTCAACTACTACACTGTAAAACGATAAACGTCTTTTTAGAAACGGTTAAAACAATTTTTACGATAATAGACAGACAAATGGAGTATTAATCATGTCGGATAAGCCAATAATTGCAGATAATAACCCCGCCAAAGTAGAGTTAATTAAAGACAACAAGTATGCTTTTTGTACTTGTGGACGTTCTAAAAAACAACCCTTCTGCGATGGCTCACATGCTGGCACACCCTTTACCCCGAAAAGGTTTACAGCAGAGAAAACCGGCACTGTTTCTTTGTGTGCTTGTAAACATAGCGGTAAATTACCCTTTTGCGATGGTACTCATCGAAAGTTCAATGATGAGTTGGTTGGTAAAGAGGGGCCCGGTGTCAGCAAAAGCACTGATTGAAAAATCGTGCGTGGGACGGTTATAAACCAATACGCTAAGATTGTTCGTCTAGTTATCCAGAGGGATAATATAGCTGAAGAAAGGAAAAACATGCTCGACGCCATCTGTAATTATGATCCCGAAAACCCTAAAACGTATTCTATTTTTGAATTTAAACAGCTGCCGGAAAGCAAAATTGAGCAGCTGCGTTATTCATTAATATGTCCGGTCTGCCAACAAAAAGCTTACTTCCG
>JBATHQ010000417.1:0-7347 GCA_049667005.1 Psychromonas sp. | reverse complement strand
AATAATGCCACCCACTTTTGGTTGTCAGTCAACGCCCAATCGCCCCAACGAAACGGGATATAGCAATACAAAACAACCAAATGATAAGCGAATACCTGTAGCGAATGCTGCCCCAAAAACGCCAACCAGCGCCCGGGCCATGCCAACAGGTTCAGAAAACCGTAGCGCCTTTGCAGACTAATCACCCCGGCCAAAACGTATACAAACGCCATGAAATTTACCACCCGCAACCACGCCAAACTATAGCGGGTAATGTGGCCTCTTTCCTGAAACCAAGCTGCCAACGACGACCCGTCAGGTGATATATAACCATGACGTTGCAAACACAGTGTCACTACGATCACAAAGCTAACTAACCACAACCAAGTATTTACCCGCAATAAGCCGACTTGTCCTGTCACCGGACTATTCGAGCGCAGGAACCCCAATACCATCCCCAACACAAAGATGAATTGCCACGCCACTATATTAAACGCACCAACCCTAACCATCACCAACTCGGGTAATAACGTTAAGCTCTCACGCCCAAAACCATACTGCGCAGCCAGCCAGAAACCACCGCTCACTAACAACACAATCGCCACACCGATCGCCTGATATCGCAACATCAAGCGCAATACGAAGGGAGCAACCAACATCATCAACACATACAGAGGTAACACATCCAGCATTGGCGGTTGATAAATTAGCAGCAACCCTGATAGTAAGGCTCGAACAGGTTCTTTATGCATTTCATTGGCAAAACTGGTCCAACTCGCCCCTGACCATTCGGTCGCCACCGTGAACACAAACACGGCCAGCAACACCGCGACATGATAGAAGTAAATCGTCTTGGCACGCCCCCAGACCCGCAGTTCCAATACGTTCCCACCCGCCGCATGATAACGACCATAAACCAAGGCCACCAACATCCCCGACAGAAAAACAAAACCTTCCGCGGCACTGACATAACCAGCAAATTCATACAAATACTCAAAAATAGGCTCGCCAAAATGATCAGCAGCCATAATAATCAGCATCATGCCACGGAGTATGTCAAAGGAGATGTCACGGTTCATAGGGTATTTATCCTCGCCTTGCGGGTTAACAATGGTTGTGATGTGAACAATACGGCCAGGAGGCGAGGGTCAAGTCTTTCATTTTGTACAGTCAAGCAGAGACGCCTATAACCTTTAGGGCTGATAGATTAGTTTTCACAGCTTATCAATAAATCACCAGCCAGCTCAGCCTTAACCACAAACCAATGCTTGTAACTAATACCCCTGTTTTTACTGATAATAAGCGGTAGATTACAGGATTATTTACAAAACTCCGAGTATAAAAAGCTTTTAATACACAAACAGTTCGATCTAGGCTGCAATTGCGGATCTTTTGTGTGTATTTTTACTGACAACTGATGGCTGACGGCTCAAAATACCTGATAATTTATGTGTGACTACTTAGATAAATAACTGTGCAAAGATTGCGCAGGATAAAATTTTAATAATACGCTTATTCGTAGATTAACTTTACGCATCACAGCTTGAAAATGAAAGACTATAATGTTGCTTATTTTATTGTTTTAATTGCAATTTAGTAGATTAATAACGGGCAAATACTCCCCCCTCTCGTAGCATCAAATAAGTCAACTGGAATATTATTTCTCAGTGCCGTTTTTGCATACTCTAAATTCATTTCAGTAACACGCACTTTTTCAATACAATGAGTCAATTTTTTAAAGGGAACCTGCTTATGAAAACTAATCTATCGCCTTCACTGTGCATCGACGCTGTCTTCGCCAACTTACCCTTCGATCAGGCTTGTCAGGCAACCGCACAAGTGAATATTTCAACCATCGAATTCTGGTCCTGGTGGGATAAAGATTTAACGCTTTTACAACAGGCGGTCAATAAACATAATTTATCGATTTCATGTTGCTGTACTAAATTTATCAGTCTGGTCGATGCGAATCAGCGCGCTGCCTACCTGCAGGGATTAACCGAGTCGATCGCCGCGGCTAAAAGCTTAAACATCAGCATGTTAATTTCTCAGGTTGGTGACTTTGTGAATGGCGTGCCTCGTGAACAGCAAAAGCAGTCATTAATCGACGGATTAAGCGCCGCCGCACCATTGCTCGAAGCTGCAGGCATTACCTTGGTGGTAGAGCCATTAAATGAATTGATTGATCATCAAGGCTATTATTTAGTAAGAAGTGCTGAAGCTTTTGACATTATCAAGCAGGTTGGCAGCCCGAATATTAAAATTTTATTTGATATTTACCATCAGCAGATCAGTGAAGGCAATATTATTAATAATATTCTCGCTAACATTGACTATATTGGTCATTTCCATGCTGCGGGCAACCCCGGCCGCAATGAATTACAGCGTGGTGAGATCAACTATCCGCAAATATTTTCGGCTATCAGGCAAAGTGATTTTAAGGGCTATGTCGGCCTTGAATATTGGCCGTTAGATGAAAATACCATCGCGCCATTACAAGAGGTGGCAGCCTGGTTAGCCGAACAGTAAATTTAACCTGTTGGTGCTTAAAGCCCCCTATGCTGTACTGTATTTATCACATCACCCTAATACCATACTATTATGAGGGGTTAAATTTCAGAAACTTAACTGGCGCGATAAGGCTAATTTCTTTATAGTTAATGTTTAAATTTACCTGTAATAATAAAGAGAAATAAAACATGGCTGGAATCATTAAAACACCAGATGAAATCGAAAAAATGCGTATTGCCGGACAACTGGCTGCGGATGTACTGACGATGATCGAACCTTTTATTCAAAAGGGGGTGACAACTAATGAACTGAACCAACTCTGTCATGATTATATTGTTGACGTGCAACAGGCGATTCCGGCCCCGCTAAATTACCACGGTTTCCCGAAATCTATCTGTACATCACTTAACTATGTTGTCTGCCACGGTATTCCCAATGATAAAGCGCTTAAAGATGGCGACATTATGAATGTCGATATTACGGTGATTAAAGATGGTTACCACGGTGACACCTCAAAAATGTTTAGCGTAGGCAGCCCGAGCATTCTGGCTGAACGCCTATCGCGTGTTGCACAGGAGTGTTTGTATATCGGTATTAACCTGGTTAAACCCGGTGCGCGTTTAGGCGATATCGGCGAAGCGATTCAGAAGCATGCAGAAAAAAACAACTACTCAGTGGTACGTGAATATTGCGGTCACGGCATTGGCGCGGGATTCCATGAAGAACCGCAAGTGCTGCATTATGGCAAAGCGGGTACCGGTGAAGTGTTAAAAGTTGGACAGTGTTTTACTATTGAGCCGATGATTAATGCCGGTAAAAAAAGTTGTAAAGTACTTAAAGATGATTGGACTGTTGTTACCAAAGATAAATCATTATCGGCACAATGGGAACATACTCTATTGGTCACTGAAACGGGCGTTGAAATATTAACCCTGCGTCCTGAAGAAACCATCGAGCGTTTTATTCACCATGCTTAATTGACACAGGTAATTTAAGTGTGCAGCGTTAAACAGCGCTGCACTTTATCGGAGATATCAATCAGCTTTCATCAATTTGAGGTCATAATGGATTTTGAACAATTTTCCCCAAACAACATATCTGAAGATAACCTCACCCTGTCCTTTCTGAAAAATCATTTACAAGATTTCCAAACCTGGCAAGTTGAGTGTTTTAAGCAAAAACATAAAATCACTGAGATTGTTGCATTACGTGCACTTTATATCGACAAACTATTAACCCGCCTGTGGGATCATATAGGATTAGGAGAGGGTAATGATCTCTGTCTTGTTGCTGTCGGTGGCTATGGTCGTGGAGAGTTGCACCCAAAATCAGATATTGACATACTGATTCTGGCAAAGGACGGATTTGCTAAAGAGTCAGAAATTAAAATAAGCACCTTTATCACCCTGCTATGGGATTTAAAGCTCGATATAGGTAACAGCGTACGTACCCTTCAAGACTGTGTTGAGCAAGGCAAGGCAGATATCACCGTCGCCACAAGTATGATTGAAGCCCGTTATATCAGCGGAAATAAACAAACCTTTCAAAAGCTCACAGAACTGATTGATGATAAGGATTTTTGGCCCTCTGATCAGTTTTTCATCGTTAAAAAAGATGAGCAGATTAAGCGCCACAAAAATTGCCGCGGCGATGGTTATAACCTCGAGCCTGATATTAAAAATGGTAGCGGAGGGTTACGCGACATTCAAACTATCGCATGGGTTGCCAAACGCCATTTTGGTGCCAATAGCCTCATAGAATTAACCAGTTCTAACTACATAACGCAGGGGGAATATCGCGAGCTTAGCGACTGTCAAGCCATGCTTTGGACCATTCGTTTTGCCCTGAATACAGTGACTAACAAAGCGGATAACCGCCTGTTATTTGATTATCAGACTGACGTGGCACACTTTCTGGGTTATTCCGGACAGGGCAATGCCGCCATTGAACAGATGATGAAAACCTATTATCAGACCATTCATCGTGTTAAAGAGCTCAACGAAATGTTACTGCAGTATTTTGATGAGGCTATTTTGGGTAATATCGACAAGAATATCCAAAATATTGATCAAAATTTTCAAATGCACGAACAGATGATTGAGCTAAAAACGCCGTCATTATTTAGTGACCAACCGGAATCAATCTTACAACTATTTCTGCATATTGCGGAGCATCCGGAGATTACCGGGATCTATTCTCCAACCCTGCGTCAACTGCGTGAAGCGCGGCGCTATTTAACCCACTGGTTACAGGATATTCCGGAATGCAGAGATGTGTTTATGGAGATAATCAAACACCCGAGGGGCATGGGACTGGCCTTTACCCTGATGCATAAATATGGCGTACTCGCCGCTTATATTCCGCAGTGGTGCCGTATAGTCGGGCAGATGCAGTTTGATCTATTTCACGCTTATACTGTTGATGAACATACTCATAAACTGATTAACAATATCTACAACTTTTCGAAAAATAAACAAACCTACCCGCTGGCAGGCGACATTTATAATAGTTTAGATAAACCGGAACTGCTTTATTTAGCCGCTATTTTTCATGATATTGCAAAAGGACAAAAAGGTGACCATTCAACACTCGGTGCTGTCGATGCAATTGCATTTTGTGAATTACATGGTTTGAGTCGCCATGAATGCAAAACCGTTGGTTGGTTAGTCGAGCAGCATCTCACGATGTCGGTCACGGCGCAACGTCGGGATATCAGCGATCCGCGTGTGGTAATCGAATTTGCAAAAGTAGTACGCGATGAGAAGCACCTGAATTTATTGCATTGTTTAACGGTTGCAGATATTTGTGCCACCAATGAAGAAACATGGAACAGTTGGAAAGCCTCTTTATTGCGCGATTTATATTTCAGCACCTTAAAAATGCTCCGCCGCGGATTAGAAACTCCTCCGGATATTCGCGATCGTATCCGCGACAGGCAGCGTAAAGCCCTGATCATGTTGCTTGCCGAAGGTGTTAAGGAGACAGACGTAAAAACGCTTTGGAAACGATTCAAACTGGATTATTTTTTCCGTTACCGTTCACAGCAAATTGCCTGGCATACAAAACATCTTTTGTTGCATAAAGATCATAGTAAGCCAATGATTTTAATTAGTGAGCAAAAGAGTGACGCGGCAACAGAAATTTTTGTCTACCATAAAGATATGCCAGCTCTGTTTTCAACCGTGGTGACTGAAATTGATAATAAAAAACTCAGTATTCATGATGCAAAAATTCTATCAAGCAGGGATGATTTTTCATTAAGTACCTTTACCGTATTGGAAGAAGATGGCAGTCACATTGATCCGGATAAAATTCAGCGTCTAAAACAAGCGCTAGAAATAGCACTAATTGCTCCGGAAAAAGTGAATAGGCAACAAACCCGCTTATCGCGAGTGAAACGCCAATTTAAATTTGAGCCGCAAGTCACTTTTTTACCCACGCGTCGAAACCGTACGCAAATTGAATTGGTCGCCTTTGATGCACCGGGAATTTTGGCCGATATTGGCGAGATTTTTCGCTTTAGCGGCATGCTCCTCGATACCGCCAAAATAACCACTATTGGCGAACGCGCAGAAGATCTGTTTATTATTTCAACGGCGGAAGGTAATGCGCTGACCGAGCAGCAGGAGGAAAACTTAAAAGCCCAGTTGATGACCGAGCTTAGCCCCGAAGGATGAAAACTTGGCGGCTGTTAATGGCGGCTAAAAACCGCCATTAATCTTATTGCTTATTGGTTATCAAAGACCACAAAATCATGACTTAACACCGCCAGTGATACTTTATCCCCGACCTTGTACTGCATGCAGTTACCATGATTATTACTCTCTTTTACGATATAGGTCTTATTGGCATAGACAACACTGATATGTTGATACGAACCTAAAAAATTAACCTGCTGAACAAGACCTTGGCCGCGATTATCAATTTCAATGGCAAGTTGTTCCGGTCTTAATAACAGCGTCAGTTGTGCATTTAACGCACTTTCAATAATCGCATTACAGGTTAAAATGCCGAGATCCGATTGGTACGAATATTTATCCTTTACCACCACCTCGAGATAATTACTCAACCCCATAAAATCAGCTACATACATTGAGTTAGGGCGACTATAAAGTGTTTGTGCGCTATCTATTTGCACTATTCTGCCGGATTGCATCAGGGCTATTCTATCGGCAAAGGCAAAACCCTCCTCTTTTGAATGAGTCACAAATAATGCGCTCATGGAATGCGCCTTAAGCAACTTCCTAATCTCATCGATTAACTGAAAACGGACATGCTGATCCAGATTCGAGAAAGGTTCGTCTAATAACATTAAATCCGGTTGATAAGCCAGCGCACGCGCAATCGCAATACGCTGCTGCTGGCCCCCCGAAAGTTGATGCGGAAAACGATCGGCGTAATCTTTTAACTGCACCAGTGTTAATACCTCATCGACCCGTTGCCGTTGCGCTTTACGCGACAGTTTATGCAACGAGAAAGCCACATTATCAAAAACGTTAAGGTGTGGGAACAGGGCGTAATCCTGAAATATCAGCCCTACTTTCCGTTCTTCCGGTGGAATATTAATGTCGCTATCGTTTACCGTTTTATCATTAATTTTGATCGCACCGGAAAGCTCTATTTGCAATCCGGCAACGGCTCTCAACAGCGTTGTTTTACCGCACCCGCTCTCTCCTAATAAGCACACAATTTCATTATTGTCGAGCGCTAAATCGAGTGATTTAAGAACTTGGTTATGTTGATAAAAACAACTTAAATTAGTAACAATAAGCGCAGACATTAAGAAGCTTTCTCCAGTAAACGGTTGACCACAATAAAGGGGATAATCCCCATTAAAACAATTAATAAAGCAGGTAA
>JBATHQ010000416.1:0-3584 GCA_049667005.1 Psychromonas sp. | reverse complement strand
GTGCCAGTGTATCCTGCTGCATTAAAATGCTGACTTGCTGTTGTGCTTTTTGCAGTTTTTGACTGTTGCTACGTGCTAATGCAATACCGCGTTCAAATTGCTTTAACGCATCCTCCAGGGCTAAATCGCCTGCTTCTAAATGCTTGACGATGCTCTCAAGTTCATCAATAGCTTCTTCGTAATTCATGTTTTCCGGTTTTTTTAAGGCCATTTGAATCTCAATAATTATAATTTATACCAAGGTTACCGTGACGTGACGAGAAGTCAAATATCAGTTGTTAAATAATTTCAAATCAGTGAAGGTATAAAGATACTCGGATTAAGCGCTTCAATGATACACTTACAAAGTTGGCGCCAGGAAAATGATAAAATTTAGCGACGGGTCGTTGTCTAATGCGCATATTTTATTTTGAGAAGTTTATCATAGATAATGAATAACCATAGTATCGGATTTTTTTAGGTGCAAGTACACTTCCTGAGTATAAGTTCTTGTAACATTAATCGTGTTTTGGAGGTATTTAAAAAATTTAAGAATCTTGCGTGAAAGGTTTTGTTAATGTCAGGCAGATGTTTGCACTTCCTGTTTATCTTATAACAGATGAACGGCGCGGGTAATATGGGTATAAGCCCAGAAGAGGCAATAATTATAAAACAAACGGCTATTACAGAAACATCTATCATCTCAAATAGTTTGGGTATATATGGTAAACTGGTAATCTAGCTGAAGTTAGGCAAATCAATGTAACTGAATAAAGATAGATTCAAGCGTTATTTTAAGCGATAGATAGGCAATTAAAGATACGCTTATAACACTGTAAATTAATTATTAACAATAATGCGATATATAAATAAAATATGAAAACACCTAAAAGAATACAGCCGCTTGTTGACGATGGTTTAGTTGATAAAGTATTACGTCAATTAATGAGTGGTAAGGAAGCATCGGTTTTTGTGGTGCAATGTGGTGAACACATTCGTTGCGCTAAAGTTTACAAAGAGGCAAGTAAACGCAGTTTCAAACAAGCTGTTTTATACAACGAAGGACGCAAGGTCCGCAGTGGTCGCCGCACTCGGGCGATGGAAAAAGGATCCAAGTTTGGACGCCAGGAGCAGGAGAAGGTTTGGCAGAATGCTGAAGTTGAAGCGCTCTATAAATTAGCCGCTGCAGGTGTTCGGGTACCGCAACCCTACGGGTGTTTTGAAGGTGTCTTATTAATGGATCTGATCACCGATGAAGAGGGATTCGCAGCTCCTCGTCTTAATGACGTCAGCATGCCGGAAGAACAGGCGCTGGAAGATCATGCTGAGATTATGAATTATGTTGTGCGGATGCTAAACATCGGCATTATCCATGGCGATCTATCAGAATTTAATGTGCTTGTTGATGAGTGGGGACCGGTGATCATTGATTTACCTCAAGCCATTGATGCATCAGGCAATAACAATGCAAAACGGATGTTGTTCCGGGATGTCAACAATATGACGGCTTATTACGCTCAATTTGCTCCGGCACTGAAAGGCACACAGTATGCGCAAGAAATATGGGCTTTATATGAAGCGGGTGAGTTATCCGTTGATGTAGTGTTAACCGGCAAGTTTGTGGAAACGGATACAATAACCGATGTCGATAATATATTAAATGAAATTAATGCGGCGCGAGAAGAGGAAGAAGATCGAAAAGCACGTATGGCAGAGGTTGAGTCTTAATACAGTCACCGTTTTGCATATAAGAAGATAATAGAAAAAGGTCAGAAAAATACACTGACCTTTGACTATCAATTTTACTTCAGCCCGCTACTTCAGCCTGCTTATGTTATTTTCGTTTCTAACGCTTTTGCTAGTTTGTTTTTCTTTTTGCTCCTGTGGTTATCAGAAACATGATCAAAAAAGTGGCGCAGTGAATAGAGCATAATCAAGCTTGGAATGACCATGACGGCTGTGATAATGAAAAAAGTTGACCAGTCATTTAATAAATCCACTAACTCGCCACTAAATGAAGCGAGTGTAGTGCGACCTAAGTTACCTAACGAAGCTAACAGTGCGTATTGTGTTGCAGAAAATGCGGAACCCGTCAGCATAGTCAAAAACGATACAAAAGCCACTGTTGAAAATGCCGTTGTAAAGTTATCAACGAGGATAGTGGCTAAGAATAACGTCTCACTTGGACCACTTTTTGCGATCCATGCAAACATCAAGTTACTGGCTGCCATGGCAATACCGCCCATCATTAAACCGCGAACAATGCCAAATTTAACGTTGAATATACTGCCTAGCAAGGTGAAGAAAATAGTTGCTCCCCAACCCATAAGCTTTGAATAATGACCAATCTGTTCATTGCTGAAGCCTATCTCTTTATAAAAGACAATAGACATACGGCCAAGAAAAGCTTCACCAATTTTGAATAAGAAAACGAACAATAAAATAGTGAGAGCAACCTTAACGCCATTTTTCTTGAAGAAATCCCAAAAAGGTTCAATAACAGTGACACTAAACCAAGTCGCTACACGCGACTTAATCACCTGATTATATTTATCTTCAGCTTGCTGCTGTAGTGCTTCACGTTCACTTGCTGGTTCACCCACAAGAATGGTAAACAGCATTAATAGGGCAACCACGCAGGCCATACCATAATAAACGCCATTCCAGCCTATGCTGTCTGCATTAACAAAGGCGAAGTATCCGGGCAATGAATAACCGGTCCACCAACCAATAACAGCCATTGCCGATGCCTGAGGTAATTTACTTGTTTGTGTTTTTGAAAAGCTATCGATGCGGTAAGCATCAACAGCAATATCCTGGGTAGCGGAGGAGATTGCAATACCTAATGCCAGTAAAGAGGTCAGTGTAATATTCATAGCAGGGTCAACACCTGCGATAAAAAGTGTTAATACTAAAATAAATAATTGGCACAGGAATATCCAACTACGGCGCTGACCAAGAAGAGGATAGAGAATGGGGAGTTTTACACGATCGATTAAGGGGGCCCAGAGGAAATTAAAGGCATACACGGTAAAGACAGATCCAAAATAGCCAATAGCAGCACGTGTTAATCCTGCATCTGCCAACCAACCAGACATGTTAGAGCCAATTAATACCCATGGAAAACCGCTTGAGCAGGCAAGCATAAAAACCCATAGCAAGCGCTTATCTAAATAACTACAGAAGGTTTCCTTCCAAGACACAGCAGAGCTCATTAAATTTACCTTTTTGAGAAAAGAACGATCAAGTTAGTCACTATAGCCAAACTGATTTAATCAGCCAAACTGATTTAATCACTGTTCGGAGAGTAAGGCTATATCTGCACAAAGTTAATTTTTGTATTAGCTAACTTTGCTGATCGATAAAATAACACATTTAACGCGCGAATATAATCAGGGGGGAATAATTCCTTTAGTGATAAAATTAGTGCTTTAAGCGCTTACCTATCAACTCAAATCGCCAGTCCGTTAAAAGTTTAGGTTTATTTGCTTGTTGCTTTTGAACCTCGTCTAATTTCCATAACCAGCTTAAATATTCGTTGATAATACGTTTAGAGGCGATTAGCTCAACGGGTAAATTGTATTGTTCGGCGCAGTTTTTAATTT
>JBATHQ010000415.1:0-3729 GCA_049667005.1 Psychromonas sp. | reverse complement strand
GTGACTGGCTTTGCGTTGAATAACTTGCCAGACCTATTCCCAAAAATCCTACACCACAGAGACTCTTACTTGAGTTAACAAGAAATTGACGTCGTGTAATGTTACGTTGCGGTCGTTTACTCATACTCTGACTATACTTTTTTAGTGATTTTTACGGCACACTTTTTATAATCCGTTTGTTTAGACAGCGGATCAGTTGCATCAAGTGTGATTTTATTGGTTAACTGTTTAGCATCAAACCACGGCATAAATACCAGTCCTTTTGGCGGACGATTACGGCCACGCGTTTCAACACGTGAGGTTAACTCCCCGCGACGAGACGCTAAAACAATTTCATCTCCTCGGCGCAAACCACGGGATTTAGCATCATCAGGATGCATAAATACAACTGCATCAGGGAAGGCCCGGTATAATTCAGGCACTCGGCGGGTCATTGAACCTGAATGCCAATGCTCAAGTACGCGACCGGTGCTTAACCATAAGTCATATTCTTGATCGGGTGATTCTGCAGGTGGCTCATAGGGCAGTGCGAAAATAATGGCGCGCTTATCCGCGTGACCATAAAACTGCACTTCACTGCCTTTTTCCACGTAGGGGTCGTAACCTTCACGGAAACGCCATAAAGTTTCTTTACCGTCAACCACAGGCCAGCGCAAACCGCGCGCTTGATGATATTGATCAAAAGGTGCTAAATCATGACCATGGCCACGGCCAAACATGGCATATTCTTCAAATAAACCTTTTTGCACATAGAAGCCAAAATCACGTGCTTCATCATTAAGTTGACCGTCTTTTACCTGATCCAGCGGGAATGCATCAACCTGTCCGTTTTTGTATAAAACGTCATACAGTGTTTTACCTTTCACTTCCGGCATCTTGGCAATCAATTCAGCGGGCCAAACCTCTTCAACTTTAAAACGCTTAGAGAATTCAACTAACTGCCAAAGATCTGATTTTGCACCTTCTGGTGCTTTAACCTGCTGATGCCAGAATTGCGTGCGGCGTTCCGCATTACCGTAGGCACCCTCTTTTTCCACCCACATTGCCGTTGGCAGAATTAAATCACCCGCTTGTGCGGTAACCGTCGGGTATGGATCAGAGACAACAACAAAGTTTTCCGGATTACGATAACCCGGTAATACCTCTTCATTGATATTTGCAGCAGCCTGAACATTGTTATTACACATCACCCAGTAAGCATTAAGCTTGCCATCAACCAGCATGCGGTTTTGTAATGCAGCGTGATAACCTGGTTTTGCTTCAATCGTACCTTCAGGCAGTTTCCAAATTTTCTCGGCAATCGCACGATGTTTTGGATTTGCCACCTCTAAATCTGCAGGGAGGCGATGAGAGAATGTACCTACTTCACGGGCAGTCCCACAAGCAGAGGGTTGGCCGGTTAATGAAAAAGGACCTGAGCCGGGTTTAGAAATTTTCCCGGTTAACAGATGCACATTGTACATCAGGTTATTTGCCCACACACCGCGCGTATGCTGATTGAAGCCCATGGTCCAGTAAGAAACCACTTTTTTGCTTGGATCGGCATAGACTTTTGCCAGTGCAATTAGTTTATCTTCCGGCACGCCAGAGATTTTTGCGGCATATTTAACATCAAATTCCGAAACATAGTCAGCATATTCTTCAAAAGTCATCTCTGTTGAAGCACCCGAATCCGGGTTTTTAGCAGCTTGCTGTAAAGGATGTTCAGGGCGTAACCCATAACCGATATCGGTAACACCTTTGCGGAAATTGGTATGCTTTTTAACGAAATCTTTATCAACCGCATCATTTTGAATAATGTAGTTAGCAATAAAGTTTAAAATCGCCAAATCTGTTTGCGGCGTAAAGATCATGCCATTATCGGCAAGTTCAAAAGATCGGTGTGTGTAGGTAGATAAGACATGCACGCTGACATCCGGGCTGCTTAAACGGCGATCCGTTAAACGCGACCAGAGAATCGGATGCATCTCCGCCATATTTGAACCCCACAGAACAAATGCATCTGCATTTTCGAGATCGTCATAGCAACCCATTGGTTCATCAATACCAAAAGTACGCATAAAGCCACCTACGGCAGAAGCCATACAGTGACGCGCATTTGGATCGAGATTGTTGGTACGAAAGCCTGCTTTCATTAATTTTGAAGCTGCATAACCTTCCCAGACAGTCCATTGACCAGATCCGAACATGCCGACAGATGTGGGTCCCTTTTTCTGCAGGGCATCTTTAAATTTTTCGGCCATAATATCAAAAGCCGCATCCCATGAAATAGATTCAAATTGGCCATCTTTATCATAAACACCATTGGTCATTCTTAATAAAGGTGTTGTCAGCCTGTCTTTACCGTACATGATTTTGGATAAAAAATAGCCTTTGATACAATTAAGACCTTTATTAACCGGCGCATCGGGATCGCCCTGAGTAGCCACGACGCGACCGTCCTGTGTACCAACCAGTACACTGCAGCCGGTACCACAAAAGCGGCATGGTGCTTTGTCCCATTTTATTTTACTGGCATCTGTACTGGCAATCAGATTGCTGGCAGAGGCTGGTAGGGCTATACCCGCAACGGCCGCTGCAGATGCAGCTGCTTGCGCTTTCATAAATTCACGTCTCGTAAATTTCATTATAATTCCTCACTCTTTAGTGATAACAACAACTCTAATAAGCTTTTACTTATAAAATGATGTTATTGAACTTCTATCTTTTCAAATTCATGGTAGACAAGACCGGTATTGATCACGCCATCTAATGTATTAATTTTATCTATCACTTCCATAATCACGCGCTGATTGGGTGCTTCTAATACCACAACAGCCTTACCAATTGGCGACATAGTGATCAGTTCCGCCCCCTCTAACAAGTTGATACTTTTTTCTACTTCTTTCAATTTTTTAGGATTGAGATGAACAATTAAACTGGATACATGTAATTCTTCAGTTTTCATTCTAATGCCTTTATATGGATAGCTGACGTTGGGCAGGGTGCAACACACGCCCCGCATCCAGTACATAAGTCTAAGTCAATTTGCGGTACCGCGCTTAAACCAATCTTGAATGTCAACGCGCCGCTCTCACAGCTTTCAGAACAACTACGACAATAAACATTCTCATAAGCGAGACATGCTTCCCCTATCTGGGCTTTTTTTAACCAGGGTTGCTGCTCTGTAGAGACAAAAATATGTTCTTTACAAACTTCTGCACATTGCCCGCAAAAGGTGCATTCACCTTTTTCGAAATCAATGTTTGGAAAACCGCCATCGCCTTTAATAATAATTTTTTCAGGACAACGACTAATGCAATCTCCGCATTGCGTACAATTTTCAATAAACAGATCAAGATCTTGAATCCAGGGTAACAAGTTAGTAACGGTCACGTTCTGCTTTCTTTTGAATAATCTTCTTTTATTATTATCAAACTTCACACAAAGACCTTACTATACAAATGGTTAATACCAGAGTGTTTTACTCGGCTTATAGTAGCAACTTTGCAACGTTGATCTTCGCTGATTGACGAGCAGTTGATCTAAATCAACAAAAATATGTCAACAAAGAGAGCAACGCCACAAAGTTGACCGAAAGTTGTTTTGTTAAGTGTTTGCGAATGTTTCAGGAGTTTAAATTTCAAGATGGGATGTTTTTAAAAAGAAGGTTAAGGTTTGCAGATCTAAACTATAAATCAATAGGTTATAACACAGTTTACTGCGCAAAATTCAATCAGAACATTGCGC
>JBATHQ010000414.1:0-3662 GCA_049667005.1 Psychromonas sp. | reverse complement strand
TTACATATTGTTTAATTAAACTCGCTGAAGCTTTTAAAAGAGGGTAAAATGCGTCTTCAATTTTACAGAGAGTATGAAAATGCCCAACGCAGTCGATAAATTTAATGATATTCGCGCATACAATGATGATGAAATTCAACCTGCAATTCAACGCGTTATCAAAAATGATGAGTTTATTAGTGCGATTATCAGTTTCCGTTTTTCCAAGATCGCCAAATTCACCGGTTTTATATTAAAACCCTTACTTCGCCGTTATTTTTTATATAAATGGGGATCCATCAACAGTATTGATGAGATGCAACGGGTTGTTGGCGGTTATATGGAGCATATGATTGCATCTACCACAACCGGCTTCACCTATTCCGGTCTTGAGCGACTTGATCCTAAGCAAAATTACCTTTTTGTATCAAACCATCGTGATATTGCCATGGATCCCGCCTTTGTGAATTGGGCGTTATATTCTGAAAACTTCAAAACAGTACGGATTGCCATAGGTGATAATCTTTTGAGTAAGCCTTATGTCTCTGATTTGATGCGTATGAACAAAAGCTTTATTGTGCAGCGCTCTGTATCGGGGATGCGTGAAATGATGAAATCGCTGGCGCATCTTTCTGATTATATTTATACCTCTTTACAGAACGAAAGTAATATCTGGATTGCGCAAAAAGAGGGGCGTGCAAAAGATGGTTTTGATAAAACAGAACCGGCTATTATTAAAATGTTTTATGTAAATGGTAAAAAGCAAAAAATAAACTTCCCGGATTATATTAACTCATTGAATATTGTACCTGTCGCCGTCTCCTATGAATTTGATCCTTGTGATCAGCAAAAAGCGCAAGAGTTACATGATAAAGCGAAATTCGGAGAGTATAAAAAATCTCAATTCGAAGATATTGAAAGTATTGTCCGCGGCATTACCGGGCAAAAAGGGCGAGTTCATGTGGCATTCGGTCAACCGCTAAAAGGTGAATTCAGCGATGCTGATACGGTTGCGCAAGAGATTGATCGTCAGATTTACAGCAATTACCATTTACATCCTTCCAACCTGATTGCTGCAAAAGAAGACTTACTGTCTATTGCTACGGAAGATAAAGACCGCTTTAAAGCCCACCTGGAAGGGATAAAACCAGAGTTACAAGAAATAGTATTAAACATGTATGCGAACCCGGTTAAGAACCATTTAAAATGATCCCGTGCGTCTAACGTACTGGATCTTAAGTTTTGTTATGCACATATCGATAAATTCGTTATGTGCATTTTTTTGTTTTGTGTGAAATTTAACCTATTGATAATAAATGTCTTTATTTTATTCTTCGAGGTAGATCAAAAGTTTGCTAAAAACAACTAACAGAGTTATCCACAGGTGTTTCTGCATCGAAAGTGAATGGGTACTTACATTTTACCCTAGCTATTATGGCTTTGAATATCAAATAAACTGCCGATTGCCCGCTTGTTGTGCCAATATTTATTAACAGTAAAAAAGCCGTTCAACAAGTTATCCATAATCACAAAAATGGCCGATTAACTCATTATCAGATCTGTTGTTAATAGATTTGTTGTTTCTGCTCGGGTTAATGCCGCCTGCGCTTCCAAGTCGCTAGAGGATCGGTATAATCAGAACCTATTTTTCTCTCACATTGGTAGCAATCAGATGGCGACTATTCCGGAAAATCCTTTCATCCTTGTTGATGGCTCTTCATATCTTTATCGCGCTTTTTATGCTCCACCACATTTAACCAACTCTGCAGGCGAGCCAACTGGCGCAGTTTATGGTGTGGTTAATATGTTGCAAAGTTTATTAAAACAATTTAATCCCAGCCATATTGTGGTGGTTTTTGATGCGAAGGGGAAAACCTTTCGTGATGACCTTTATGAACAGTACAAATCTAACCGCCCGAGTATGCCGGATGATCTACGCAGTCAAATTGCGCCTCTGCATGATGTTATTAAAGCAATGGGATTACCGATTTTAACGGTTCCCGGTGTTGAGGCCGATGACGTTATCGGCACGCTATCCCGAAAAGCAAGTTCGCAGGGTGTCTGTACCTTGATCAGTACCGGCGATAAGGATATGGCCCAGTTAGTCGATGCTAATACGCTATTAATCAATACCATGACGAATACCGTACTGGATGTGCCGGGGGTTAATGAAAAGTTTGGTATTCCCCCTGAATTGATTATCGATTATCTCGGCTTAATGGGTGACAAGGTTGATAATATTCCCGGTGTACCCGGTGTCGGTGAAAAAACCGCATTGGCGATGTTGCAGGGGCTGGGGTCGATGGACAATATTTATCAGAATCTGGATAAACTTGCAGATCTTGGTTTCCGCGGTAGTAAAACCATGGCCAAAAAGATGCAGGACAATGAGGAGATGGCACGTCTCTCTTATCTGCTTGCCACCATTAAAACAGATGTCGAGTTATCGCAAAGTTATGAGGATTTTAAACCGACAGCCCCAGATACCGATGCACTCATTAAACTGTTTGGTAAATTAGAGTTTAAACGTTGGTTATCTGCCCTGTTAGACAATGGCAGTATGGTTACTCAGCAATCTCCTGCTGCTAGCAGTGCGGGTAAAGAGACCGCCATTATAACCACGCCTAATTCAACTATTGACCGCAGCGGTTACAAAACGATCTATACGCAGGGGCAATTAACCCAGTGGATTTCCAAATTAGAGCAAGCTGAGTTATTCGCCTTTGACACCGAAACAACCAGCCTGGATTACATGCAGGCGAGTATAGTGGGTCTCTCTTTTGCTGTGCAGACCAACTCTGGCAGTAAAGAGGATGCCATTATTGAAGCGGCCTATTTGCCGCTTGCTCATGATTATATTGATGCGCCTAAGCAGCTAGAATTAACCGCCACTTTAGAAAAATTAAAACCTTTATTAGAAAGTGAAGCCGCTAAAAAAGTCGGGCAAAATTTAAAATACGATCGCAGTGTCTTGCTCAATCATGGCATTGAGTTGAAGGGGATCCAGTTTGATACGATGCTGGAGTCTTATGTGCTCGACAGCACCGGGCGACACGATATGGATACTCTGGCGCTGAAATATCTTGACCATCAATGTATTGCCTTTGAAGATATCGCCGGTAAAGGCAAAAATCAGCTCACCTTTAATCAAATCAGCATCAAAGAGGCTGCACCCTACGCCGCCGAAGATGCAGATATCACTCTGCGTTTGCACCTGCACCTGTTTGAGAAATTATCGGCAGAGCCTGTTTTATTATCGGTGCTGAATAACATTGAGATGCCTTTATTGACCGTTCTCTCAAATATTGAACGTGGTGGTGTTGCCATTGACAGTCAACTATTGGGTAAACAGAGCACTGAAATTGGCAAACGATTATTAGAGCTTGAAACATTAGCCTATCAGGAAGCTGGTAAACCCTTTAACTTGAGTTCACCGAAACAGTTGCAGACAATTCTTTATGATGAACTTAATTTACCGATATTAAAGAAAACGCCAAAGGGCGCACCATCAACTGCTGAAGAAGTATTGCAGGAGTTAGCGTTAAGCTATCCTTTACCTAAATTAATTATTGAGCATCGTGGTTTAAGTAAATTAAAATCCACCTATACGGATAAATTGCCGAAAATGGTCAATGAAAAAACCGGACGGGTACATACATCATATCATCAGGCCGTCACTGTTA
>JBATHQ010000413.1:0-4052 GCA_049667005.1 Psychromonas sp. | reverse complement strand
TAATATTAATCATGAATCAACCCGTTAAAGTAATTGGCCTAATACCAACCATAGGCTGGCAACAAGAGTAAGTGCAGCGATTAAGCGAATATTGGCGCTGAGTAATAATAGCGATTTAACTGAGTTGTCTTTTTGGGGAATATTTTGTTCGTTATCGTTCATTTTCTTCTCAATTGGTTATAGAGAATATGATTATTAAAGTAATGTTATAATATAACACTTAAACAGTGAACCATATTAACTAAAAATATGAATATTTATTTTTTGTTAGCGATATTAGTGACGACCATGAATACGTTTTTGTGGATAAATCAAAATGAAGAGTAAATGCAATCCAATAAGCGATTCACCAGCAGGGTGACTTATAGCGTATCTTTTTTTGCTTTACATTCCGGACAAAGGCCCATGATCTCTATGGTTCGCTGTTGAATTTCAAAACCACTATCCCTGGCAGAGTGACTGATTGCACTGTTAATCGGTGTCGAATGAAGTTCTACGAAGGCGCCACAGTTATTGCAGATAAAAAACTGGCCTTCATGCTTTTGTCCGGGGGTACTACAGCCGACAAAGGCATTCATCGATTCTATACGATGAATTAAACCGAGCTCTAATAGAAAGTCGAGGGCACGATAGACTGTTGGAGGTGCTGCACGTCCATCCTGTTGTAATCGCTCAAGGATATCATAGGCGCGAATGGGTTTATGCTGCTGCCATACAAGTTCAAAGATCCGTTTTCTTAATGCTGTGAAGCGTTGATTACGTGATTCGCAAACCTGCTCAGCCTTGGCGATTGCTGTTGCCATGCAACTTTGGTGGTCATGGTCATGGCTAGAAAATTGTATCTTTTGCTCTGCGCTCATAAATATCATCACTTAAATGAGTTGTTTGTCTAATATGTTATATCATAACATATTGTTCCATGGTTGCTTCACTTTAAAGGTAACAAATCTGTCATTGATTCGATGATCCTCTTTTTTGTCTGCATCTTTTAATTTTGTTTAGATAAGCAGGCAATGCAACCTAAAGGTTGCGCCCCGAATGATGTAAGTAAAAGACAATAATTTCTCTACAAACTTATTACTGCCTTAACGCTTTATCGAGACTCTTTTTCGATATTGTGATATGTAAACGATATTATATTTACTATCCTCAACCGTAGGGTTTAAACTTTGTATTTTTTTATAAAAGGTATAGATCCCGCCTTTCATTCCGCCACTATCAATGTCCATCTACGATGGCAGCGGTATATATCTAATTGAAAAATGGACGATATTATGATATTATAATATTTCATTAAAAAAATTAAACCAATACAAGGAAAAGGAGATGGTGTTGAAATGTTTGAGTCATTTGCTTTACAAATAATTATTTATTCGATATTTCCTTTTTATCTAGCACACCTTAAAAAACCAATTAGAAAATCCGCATTTTATACTTATATCAGTATGGTTCTCTTTGTTGGTGGGTTTTTCGGGTCTATCTTATCCGTACCAATAACAGACACGATTAATATCTCAGCAGGAAATATTGCCTATGGTGCCTTAATGATGACCAGTATTTTATTTGTCATTATTGAACGTGATATATTTATTATTAAAGGGATAGTTCGTTTAGTTATTACTGTTAATATTTTCAAAATTTTAATTTTTTATGCGGTCGCATGGAGTTTAGGGCAAGCGGAAATTATTAATCCAAACAACACCTCTGCTTCAGTTTTTAATGTGTCTGTATGGTCCACAATTCTTGGTGGATCATTGATTATCAGTGAGTTGATTTTTCTTCTCTATCTATTTGAAAAATTTAAAGAATTCATCAAAAATTCTTTCTTATTATCGATAGCATATATTTTGTCTTTTATTGTCGTCTTATGTCTTGATGGGGTTCTTTTTCCAAGCCTGGCATTTGGATTTAGCGATAAATTGCTAGATTTTGTAGTAGGCGGTGTGCAAGGAAAACTAATCATGGCAAGCGCTTATAGTATTCCTTTGGCAATTTTTCTTTATATTTATAGAGATAATCTGGCAGAGTATGCGGTTGATCCTCCTTTCGCTTGGAAAAATTTGTTTATATCAAGTGCAAATTTAATGCGAAATATGAAAGCTAACGAAGAGCGAATCAAGCAAGCAACTATTGTGTTTAATAACACCAGAGAAGGTATTGTCCTTACGGATACAAATTTTACTATCATTAGTATTAATAATGCATTTATCAAGCTGACAGGGATCACTGAAAAACAAGTTCTCAATGATTCATATGATTTAGGGACGCTGATTACGTTCATCCATGAGTCATATGAATTAGTTCGTGAAACGCTTTTTAAAAAGGATTATTGGCAGGGTGAAATTGTCTATCACAACAAATCTGGAGCTCAGTTTTCAGCGCTACTCTCCATCAATTCAGCCAAAAATAATCAAGGAGAGACAACGAGTTACGTTGGTGTTTTAACAGATATAACTGAGATCAAACATGCGCAAGAGGAACTTATTTACCTTGCTAATCATGACTGGCTTACAAAGTTACCCAATAGACGTTGTTTAATTGAGAGTTTAAATCTATCCCTTATTAGAGCAAAACGCAGCCAAGACAAATTGGCATTGTTAATTTTTGATTTAGATCACTTTAAAGATATTAATGATAGTTACGGACATCTCTCGGGGGATGAATTACTCAAAGAAATATCCAACAAGTTGAGAGCTCGCACCCGTGAAACTGATCTTTTGTGCAGAATTGGTGGTGATGAGTTTGCATTATTATTAATAAATCCTGATTCACCCGTAGAAGCGGGGGTTATTGCGTCAGAACTCATTACTGTTATTAGTGGTGCATGGAAACTCGTCAATGGACTTAATGTTCACGTAGGTGCCACCGTCGGTATAAGCTTTTATCCTGACCATGGAAATACGTCTGATTTGCTACTGCAACAGGCTGACTCTGCTTTATATCATGCTAAAAAAACAGAGCGTGGAACGTTCCAATATTTTACTGATAGTATGACTGTTTCAGCACGTTGTCGCATTGAGCAGGAATACCAATTGCGGAATTGCATTAAAGAGGGGCACTTAGAGGTTTTTTATCAGCCACAGGTTAATATTAAAACCGGTGAAATATATGGTGCAGAAGCGTTGGTTAGGTGGAATGATCCAATTAAAGGCTATATTCAGCCTAACGATTTCATCCCTCTTGCAGAAGCGACTGGCTTGATTGGTCGCATTGGTGAAGATGTCTTAAGAAAAACCTGCTTGAAAGGCATGGAATGGATCAATGCAGGGCTAAAACCATTAATATTATCGGTCAATCTATCTGCTCACCAACTTCATCATGGTGATATTGTTAGTACTGTGAAATTCATTCTGAATGAAACTGGATTTCCAGCTAAATACTTGGAATTAGAACTGACTGAAAGCGCATTAATGGAAAGAGAAGATCAGATTTTGCCCGCATTAGAAAGCTTGAGAAGTATGGGGATTAGATTAGCGATTGATGATTTTGGTACAGGATATTCGTCGTTAGCGTATTTGAAATTTTTTCCAATTAACACACTGAAGATTGATAAAAGTTTTATTGATGGTATCCCAAACTCTACTGACAGCACTGTGTTAACTTCAACAATTATATCGATGAGTAAAAACCTTGGATATAGCGTTATTGCTGAAGGTGTTGAAACAATAGAACAACTTGAATGGTTAAAAACAATGGATTGTGATTCCTTTCAAGGGTATTTAAAAAGCAAGCCGCTACCAGCAGATGAGTTTTTTAAACTTTATGCCCGTGTAGGTAATTCAGGTTAAGTATAAAAATATTCTGGTTAAGTCCAACGGACACATGACTTTGTCATTTTTCATCGTTAATCGGTGTTAAATCATCGAGTGTTATACCCATGTTACTTCAAGATGCAAAATCAGCACGCCAAATTGTGCTTAGATGTTAGACATAAAATAGAAATATAGTTGCTCTACATTAAGATTTTATAACGACGCAGATGAGTGCAATTTAGCTTGCCCTGCGGGGGCTCAGCTCGAAAACCAGTATTGTGTTACAGCATTCGATAAGGG
>JBATHQ010000412.1:0-2186 GCA_049667005.1 Psychromonas sp. | reverse complement strand
GCAACTACTGCAACCACTGCAACGATCTGTATTTATGACTGGATTTTTACCTGCCGCCGCGAAAAAATCAGACCCTATTGCGAGTGCTTGCAGGGCTATTTTAGGAATACGCGAATGATGATTCACGTCAGAGTCAGGCTTATCGGTCAACTCCAACCAATTTAGAACCCGTAACGAAGCAATTTGTTACGTTTTTTATGTATTTTGAGAGGTGTTATGCAGTGGTTGAACGTGTCTATAAAAAGATTGAATTGGCATCGCTTTTGAAATTAGCACGTAAAACTGATAGACTCACCCACAAAAACAGAAAACAGTGAAAAGAAAATAACTATTTAAATTAATAAGATAGCTATGTGCTTTGCTATCATGGGATATCAATTCAGATATATATAATCTCGAATATTTGTTTTTGTATTTTAGCTTTAATGGTCATCCTCTTTAGTTACATTCACCCTCAAATGCGAGCATTTCAAATCGGACTATTTCACGGGAAAAACTGTCTGTTTAGCTAAAGTTGGCTTATCTTTTTACTGACAGAAAAATCATGGGGAGCTGCATTTTGACTTGCCATTTCGACTTGCATTGTTACTAGCATTGCTACTTGCAAAGTCAATCGGGCAGTGACCATCAATATGGAAATCCAGATCTCACCGTCTCAACATAAGGAATAAAATAATGGATACACCAGTATTAATCTCATTTATAGGCTACATGTTAGTCATGGTAGGAATAGGCTTCTATTTTTATTTTAAAACAGAAGATCTGAGCGATTATGTGCTTGGCGGAAGGAGCCTCGGCCCCGGAGTTACCGCACTGAGTGCCGGTGCATCGGATATGAGCGGGTGGTTATTACTAGGACTTCCCGGGATGATGTACAGTGGCGGGATTGTCGGGAGCTGGATAGCTGTCGGCCTGATCATAGGCGCCTACCTCAACTGGCATTATGTCGCTAAACCGCTTCGTGTATATACCCATCATCTCGATGACGCCATTACCATTCCTGATTATTTTTCTAACCGTTTTGAGGATAAAGGTAATCTACTGCGTATCGTGACGGCGGTTGTGATACTGCTGTTTTATACTCTGTATACATCATCCGGTTTGGTTGCCGGCGCTAAACTGTTCGAAGCGACATTTCATTTAGAGTATTCCAGTGCACTGCTGATCGGTACTTTGGTTATCGTTTCCTATACATTTTTGGGTGGCTACAATGCGGTAAGCTGGACCGATTTTATTCAGGGTATCTTGATGATGTTGGCCTTGATAGTCACGCCGATTGTTGTCATACAGCATATCGGGGGTCTCAACGAGGGACTTGCAATGATCGAGTCAATTGATCCTTCCCATCTTGATATGCTCAGTGGCGCCTCTATTATTAGCGTCGTCTCTTTGATGGCTTGGGGACTTGGCTACTTCGGGCAACCGCATATTTTGGTGCGTTTTATGTCAATTCGCCATGAGAATGAGTTGCAGCGCGCCAAGGCGATTGGTATGTCTTGGATGATACTTTCGGTTATCGGTTCATTAGCGGTCGGATTTTTCGGGCTTGCCTATGTCGTTTCTGAAGGGATAGACCTTCAAGATAGTGAAAAAATCTTTATCACTCTCTCTCAGTTGCTGTTTAATCCATGGATAGCTGGCTTTTTACTTGCTGCGATTTTAGCTGCGATCATGAGTACGGTTGACTCGCAATTGCTGGTCTCATCTTCAGTTCTGACCCGAGATATTTATCACGCGATATTGAGAAAAAAGGCTACCGATATTGAGCTTGTTTGGGTAGGTCGATTGACTGTTATTGGGATTGCAGTGATCGCCTGGTCTATTTCGCTAGATGAAAACTCAAGTGTATTGAAACTGGTATCTTACGCATGGGCAGGTTTCGGCGCCGCATTTGGACCGCTTATTATTCTGTCACTTTACAAGCGTGATATTACAAAAACAGGGGCAATTGCAGGAATGATCGCGGGTGCTTTCACAGTGATTGTTTACAAACAGCTTGAAGGGGGAATATTTGATATTTATGAGTTGCTTCCTGGCTTTATTGCTGCGTGGATTGCCATTCTCGTTTTTAGTAAAATAGGTAGCAAAAATTCAAAGACCATCGAGACAACCTTTGATGACGTTCATAAACGATTAAATGTCGCACTCTAAGCGTTTATTAATCGCAGCCCTCACTGGTGCAGGGG
>JBATHQ010000411.1:0-7101 GCA_049667005.1 Psychromonas sp. | reverse complement strand
GCTGAGACCCCGGGAGTTATTTTGACCGGCTTTCAAACGGGACAAAAACTTAAGGCGTTGTTCTCACAAGCACGGTTATTCGTAATCCCTTCATACCATGAAGGTTTACCTATCGCCCTTCTTGAAGCGATGTCTTTTTCATTGCCAGCTATAATGAGTAATATTCCTGCAAATCTTGAAGTTTCATTACCATCAGAAGGGTATTTTGAAGTTGGTAATGTGGCCGCTTTAGCCGCCAAATTATCTCAGTACCAATCCGCGAGTGATATTGATTATTCTGACTATTTAAAAAAATACGATTGGTATTTGATTGCGCGGCAAACAATGTATGTTTATCAAGAAATATTTCAAAACAATACATTTGACATTCCATCACACATATAATGAACTGATTTATAAGGTTTTTTCATGCTAGTTTGGATGGATAAAACCTTTTTATCATGTAGTCATGTAGTCATGTAGTTTAAGTGCGGAAAGCGGGATAGGTTAATAGTAGTTGGATAGCTCTGTGGAAAAGAAGAAAAAGGTATCAAAAATGGTAAAGCATTTCTACCGAGTTTTAGATGAAGGTACGTTAGATAAATTATCTTATCAAGAAATTGCATCAGTCGAAAAGGCGCTAATGATGCTTGAGGGGAACAATGATCATACGTTCGATATGCGCTTCAGTTTTCCCTTTTTCTTCAAACGCTTTTATATCGTGTTTTTATTTGGGCGAGACTTGCGTAAATATGAACGTAAAGAATCTACTTTCAAACTTCTGATGTTAAGTCTAGCGGTTGTAATCGTACTTTCCTTAGTTTCAACTGCCATTATCTTATTCCTTTATTTAATTAAATCGGCATTTGGTATCAATATCTTTGAGCACTTTTCTTTTGGTGTGTGGGATTGGTTTAAGAATTTACTGGCATGAGATAATTGTATGACTTCATTAATAATGAAGGATTAAAATTATGTAGCTCTGTATAAAGGAAAAATCAAGGATATGATCGATGCCTTTACTGGGTTTTCCCGTCAATATGGCAAACAACGTTGTAGGTGAACAAATCTTGAGATCTAAGGAAGTCGTATGAAAATACTGTTGGTTAATAAGTTTTTTTATCAAAAAGGGGGGGCAGAAACGGTCTACTTTCAAGAACGTAAAATGCTGCGTGAAGAAGGTTTCGACATTGTTGAGTTTTCGATGCGGGATGAGCAAAATTTTGCCTCTGATTATTCACAATTTTTTGTCAATAATGTCGATTACAATAAAAGTAGCGGTGTGATCGCCAAATTGAAAACGGCAACTAAATTTATTCATAATGCAGAGGCTTGTGACAAGTTCCGTCAGTTGTTAGAGAAGGAGCGTCCCGATGTTGTACATTTTCATAACATTTACCATCAGCTTACTCCTTCAATCATTAAAATTGCTAAACAGTTTGCTTGCGCCACCGTATTAACCGCTCATGATTACAAAATTGCGTGTCCGAACTACACCATGTATCGTGATGGCGTTGTGTGTGATAAGTGTGTTAAGGGCTCTAATTTGAATGCATTCTCACAACGATGCCAGGAAGGTTCTGCGGTTAAAAGCTTGCTTTTGTCTATAGAGGCGATTTATCAATCGGTAGCCAAAAACTACCAGCAATTAGACGCTATTGTATCTCCCAGCGAGTTTTTAAGTGACGTTATTAAGCGTAAATTACCCCAGGTAAGAATGGAGGTGATTGTTAATGGTATTGATGAAACTATCGCAGAAGGCGAAATAGAAGATGAGGGTTATTTTGTCTTTTTTGGCCGTTTAAGTAATGAAAAAGGGGTACCTACTTTACTCAAAGCGCATGAAAAAATGCGTAATAAGAGTACTCTGAAAATCGTTGGTACGGGTGAAATGTATGATGAGTTAGTGAGTCAATACTCGAATGCTGAATTTTGTGGTTTTCAGTCCGGTAATGCGCTTGAGGATCTGATCAAGAAAGCTCGCGCCGTGGTTGTGCCATCAGAATGGTATGAAAACTGTTCAATGTCGGTTTTAGAGGCGATGGCTTATGGAAAACCGGTCATTGGTTCTCAAATCGGAGGAATCCCTGAGCAGATTCGTGATGGTGTTGATGGTTTGCTATTTGAGGCTTGCGATGTAGATAACCTTACCGAAAAGTTGGATTTTTTTGCTGAAAATCCACACATCGCTCAGGAAATGGGGCGGAATGCACGTCAGCGTTTAATAGATAAATATTCTCTCACCAAACACAAAGAGAGCCTAATCCATTTATACAAAGAACTCTTGAATAATAAGTCAATAAATAATTAGGGATACGAGATTCGACATCAATGAAGTAAATATCAGTCTTTAATAAAGTGAGATAACAGCCAACGAAGGATTAATCTATTATAACTATTCACATTCGTTATTGTTATCTCAGAAGGCTCCAAATCTGGCAATGAATCTCTGCGCGATTAAAGATATTCATTGGATAATTTTATTTAATGTTGTGGCGCATCTATAATAAGTGAGCTTTAAAGCGGCGTGAAAAAATCCGCTGTCAAATCGCCAGGTGTTGTTTTCCCTGCTCTAGATATCTGCGGATCACTTAGCGAATCAGTTAAAGAGCTTCCCAAAGCGGGAGCAGTTGACCAATTGTTTTTGAGAAATAAAAGGCCATTGTTATCTGGAATATAATTATCATACCCTGTAATAATATTATTTTTAATTACAGAAAGAGTATTAACTACATTCTCATCTGGACCACCCGTAGATAGTGAACCATCAACGATGATATTCTTCGCAATAAGCACATGATTTAATCCTGAACCATCAACACCGGTCCAGTTAAAAGCGGAAAAATCAGCATTATAAAGCAAATTGTTTTTCACCTTATTGTATGCAGAGCGTGGTGCTGATGATACTTCATCGGCTAAAAGAATCCCGATATATGCATCATTTCGTATAGGAATGGCTGGTTCTGAAGATATATATATCAAGTTGCGTCGAACTAAACTATTTTTAGCATCGGAAAGGTATAAGTTGGCAGTCCAGTTGTCATAAATGGTATTGTTTTCAATTGTGCAGTGGTCTGCTTCATAGCAAGATATACCTTCCCCCCAATTGTTAAAAACAGTATTGCGACGAAAAGTGGCATAAGAAGTAATACCAAATTGTAGGGCTGAAGGGCTGTAGTTTCGAGCTGCACTTAGTCCAGCAGCCCAGCCAGAGCTTTGTCCACTGTTAGAAGCGTTTTGTAATGCTGCTTGCCATATTATCGAGTCCTCAACAGTATTAAAGTCCCCATGAACTATAATACCTTGTTCCCATATATGGTGGACCTTTATTTTACTGATTGTATTATGATGACCATCTACATTAATACCGTAGCCGCCAAGTTTTTGTCCGGTGGTATTACTGTTTTTTAATTCGAAACCTGAAATGGTATTGTGATTGCCACCGACCCCTATTAACGCACCCCAGTCGCTATTTGGGAGAGTTGTTTGGCCATCAATGACAGGAGTGTGCCCTGGGTAGGCAGAGAGAGTAATACCATCTTGCCAAATATAAGCAGTCTCTACATAAGTTCCTGTCATCACGTAAATAATATCGCCACTTTCATAAGCTCTATTTAATGCACTGCTAATCGTTCTAATCGGTTCTGAAACTGATAAGCCTGTATTAGAGTTATCACCATCGGGAGAAACATAATAAACCTCAGAAGCGGCTTGTTTTGATGTAAATAATGCTAAAAAGAATAAAATTGAAAAAAAATTGTTTGTTAGAGCATATTTCTTCATGATTATTTCCCTATATTCCGGTGAAGGTGAACCCTGATTTAGGTTAAAGGTTAGCACATGATTTTTTTTAATGCATGCGCGTAACCAACTAACCACCTAACTTGTACCCTACACCACCGCCTTATTCTCAGGTTGATGACAAGACCTTGTGCAATCTTTACTTGAGGTGAATCCATATATCACGCATAACCTGTTTGTCGATAAGACCATTTTACCACAAGGGCATTACAAAGAGGGGGGAGTTATGAAACGCGTCAAGTTGTTGCTATCGAATTTAAACGAGTTGTCACTGAATATCAGGCTCAAATACTTGGACATAAATATTGGAAAATGCTTTGTTGCGTCATTCCCTGAGAGTGTTAACAGCCGCGTTTAATTGCGGTTTATCTTTCTCAATATCAATTACTCCCTTATGAACGCATTCGTGAGTATTTCGCCGATCAGTTAGATATTCCCCTGAGCAGTGGTAGCCTTTATAACTATCGTTGATAGGGCTTTTAACATCATCTGTCATTTCGCGCATCTATTTCGCTGTGGTGCATAAAAAAACTAAAAATAGATCTATGCAACTACTCGCTTATAGGTTAATATTCTTTCTGCTCTGTAATTAAGAGTTATTAATGAAATTGTAAAGTCCAAGTTACTCCCTCAGATACATCTTCGTCATTGTTGTTGTCCTTAGTGTTTCCCTTTTAGCTTCATGTAACATTCAATAATTCAGCCCTCAGCGCATCGCATTTTAGCGATATTTTTTTTAATGAATTTATATAAGGGACACAATATGTCTAATTCAACTACTGGTTTAGTAAAATGGTTTAACGAAGATAAAGGTTTTGGCTTTATCACTCAAGATAATGGCGGGGCTGACGTATTTGTTCACTTCCGTGCTATCGCATCAGAAGGCTTCAAAACACTTGCTGAAGGGCAAAAAGTGTCTTTTGAAGTTGAGCAGGGTCCAAAAGGCCTGCAAGCTGCAAATGTAATCGCAGTATAAATTTAATGCTTATACCCAATCTATTTCCAGATGCAAAATCATCAGGTCGGTAGACTAGCTTATTAAAAAGCAATGGGTGTATATTAAGTAGGTATTGATAAAGCAATATCTACTTAAATTTGTCTCTACAATAACTCTCTATATCGAACCAACATAATAATTTATTACTATCAGCAAATATTAACACTGCTTACACTCTTCTTTGTATGTGTCATGACGATTAACATTTCTCCATTAGATAATGATAAATAAGATTATTCCGGTTTATTAAAATAATACAAATAAGGATACTTATGGCTCGCTCAACGGGTAGAAAAAGATTTTGGTTTCAACAAAAAAACGAAGATAATAAAATACAAACAACGGGTAAAATTGCCAAACTTATGACAACTGACTTAAGAAAGTTGTCATAGGCTAATCGTTAACCTGGGTTGATGCTTTTATCTGTATTTTATAAAGCATTCGAACTACAAATTATTTAAAAGCTGCCTAATGGTGGCTTTTTTCGTATCTGTAGATAGCGGTATTTGGGAATTTATTGGTTATGCACTTCAAAGTTGAATCTGCAAAGTATAAATGAGTAGATAATTATCAGGTTTGGTATCATGGGCATATACAACACCGGCTTTAAAAACCTCGCATTAACTATAAATCCACTTTGCTTTATACGCTTCATTTGTGAAAAAGTTGAAACTATAGAGTCACTACCAACAAACGGTATTCCTGCAATAAATTCTTCTGCCATTAAAAAATAAATATTGTTTTTATTCACCTTTCTTAAGCTGCTGTTTGCTCAATCACTAGCTTACTTATACCTAATTACCCCACAGACTTACCAACAGGTTAATCACAACATCTTGTGCTATCCTTACTTGAGAATAACTAGATATAGTGTTTTAATTGATCTTTTAGCCAAGCGGTTATTCGCAGGCACACACTGTATCAATGACAATAAGCCACCCGCCGCGAACAGTTACATTTAAATAAATTGTGCCATTAGATTTAGCGAGTGTGGTTAAAAATTATGCCGTTCACGGCAAGGGCTGCGTAGTGCTGATAGTTAGCATGATATAGATAGCACTGCACAAATAGCAAAGACAGACAATAAAAAAGGTTGAAACATGTCTAAATCAGTTCAGCAAACCACCCCTCTGACGGCTACAAAAGATTCTGCCGGTAAGCCAATTATAACGTTGCACAATATCCCATTACAAAGCACCTCTTTGGATATTTGGGATAAAAAATACCGTTTGCTGAGTAAAGACGGTAATGCGGTTGATGCCGATATCCAGGCAACTTATCTACGCGTTGCAAGTGCCTTGGCGGATCTGGAAGAAGATAGTGTTTACTGGCGCGAGCAATTTTCCTGGGCACTGGAAAATGGCGCTATCCCAGCGGGTCGTATTATGTCTAATGCCGGTGCTCGTGAACACAAACCAGCCACTTCTACCATTAACTGTACGGTTTCTGGCACCATTAATGATTCGATGGATGACATTCTTGCTAAAGTGCACGAAGCTGGCTTAACCCTTAAAGCCGGTTGCGGTATTGGTTACGACTTTTCTACCCTGCGTCCTCGTGGTGCTTTTGTTTCTGGTGCCGGCGCTTACACATCCGGCCCGCTTTCCTTTATGGATATCTACGACAAAATGTGTTTTACCGTGTCTTCTGCCGGTGGCCGCCGTGGCGCACAAATGGGTACGATGGATGTTCGCCATCCTGACGTAATGGAATTTGTTAAAGCCAAGCGTGAAGATGGTCGTCTGCGTCAATTTAACTTATCACTATTAATTACCGAAGACTTTATTAATGCGGTAAAAGCAGACGACGACTGGGATCTGATCTTCCCGCTGGATGTTAAAGAGGTCGCGCAATCAGAAAAAGACAACAACGTGGTATGGGCTTATTGGCCGGTACAAGAAGGTTACCAACAAAACGAATCAGGCCAAGTGGCTTGCCGTATCTATCAAACGCTGCCTGCGCGTCGTTTATGGAACGTGATCATGTCATCCACTTACGACTTTGCCGAGCCCGGATTTATCTTGATCGACAAAGTGAATGAGATGAACAATAACTGGTTCTGCGAAGATATTCGTGCCACTAATCCCTGTGGTGAGCAGCCACTGCCACCTTATGGCGCTTGTTTATTAGGCAGTGTAAACTTGACCCGTTTTGTGACAAATCCGTTTACTGATCAAGCCGAGTTTGATTGGGATGCTTATCGTAAAGTCGTCTCTATCTTTACCCGTATGCTCGATAACGTGGTAGAAATTAACCAATTGCCGCTCGAAAAACAGCGTCATGAAATCGAAACTAAACGTCGCCATGGCATGGGCTTTTTAGGT
>JBATHQ010000410.1:0-2086 GCA_049667005.1 Psychromonas sp. | reverse complement strand
GAATATTATTTGCTGATCTCGAAGGAGGTTATTAGGGGGCATGGATGGTAATATGCGTTAACCATAAAATAAACGGTTATCAAAATAACGGTTCTACCTCTTTGCGGCAAGTGCTCCATCTAAATCTAACGAGCTTTAGCGAGTTAATTTAGGTGGTAGTGAAAGGCGCGCCACTACGAAGTAGTGGTTTTACTCGAAGCCTTCTTGTTGATCCAAGTATTGCTTTACGATCTCAAGTGGCGCACCGCCACAGCTAACCAAGCAATAACTTCTGCTGTAAAAAACAGGTTTCCAATAAAACCGACCTAAATGGTCTGTAAACTCCTTTCGCACAAGTCTTGACGTAGCTGTTTTCAAGCTATTAACCATCTTACTCGGTTGAACTTTTGGATTGGCAGAAATCAAGAGGTGTATGTGGTCTGGCTCACCATTGCACTCTAAAAGTTCACAGCCCCAAGTTTCTAGCAATCTTTTATATTGAGTTTCTAGGTACGCGGCTACCTCTGGCGTAATGCAGCGGCGGCGGTATTTAGTTACAAGAACCAAGTGGTAATTAATATTATAAACGCTGTGATAGAGGGTAGTTAAGGCTTGTTTTTTCATAACAACTAAATATACTGAATGCTATGAAAAAAGCAATCCGTAAAGTCACATACAAGCTAAAAGCTTCGGTTTCTCAAGAAGAATCACTGATGGCTTTATTTGTGCATCATCATCAGTTATATAACTGGGCTTTACGCGACCGTATAGAAACATACAAAGATTCTGATTATGGTCTTAACTTTTCAGAGCAATGCAAAATTAATACTCTTTGGCGTAACAATCGTAAAACGCATGGCATTTTCAATGCCAACGCACAAAGCGAACAGGTTACTTTAAAGCGGGTTGCGCTTGCCTTTGATGGATTCTTTAGACGACTAAAGAAAGGCGATAAAAAAGCAGGATTTCCTCGATTTAAACCTTTTCAACGCTTTAAAGGTTGGGGGTACAAATCTCACGGTGACGGTTGGAAGCTTCATTTAAAAGACAAAAAACACGGTGCAGCTTATCTAGCTGATGTGGGTATTGTTAAGATCCGAGGGAAAGCGAGAAACCAAGGTGGCATCCCAAAAACGGCAGAGATCATTCGTAAAAATGGAGAGTGGTTTCTTTCTGTATCAATGGAATATGATCATATTGAGCGAAAATGTGGAACTAGAGCCATTGGCTTAGATTGGGGCGTTTCTCATTATTTTTCAACTATCGATCAAGATGGCAATTTTGAGCAGGTTGAAAACCCTCGCTATCTAAGAAACAGTAAAGAGCAACTTGCTACATTACAGCGTGATTTGGCGTTAGCCAAAAAAGGCTCTCGTACACAACGTAAATTAAAACACCGCATAGCCAAACTCCACCAGAAGATTGCTAACCAACGACTCGACTTCACTCATAAACAAACAGCAAAGTTGGTTGAAGTTGCAGCACTTATTGCCACTGAAAAATTAACAGTAAAAAACATGACTCGCAGTGCCAAAGGCACTGCTGAAAAACATGGAAGAATGGTTAAACAAAAAGCTGGACTGAATCGAGAGATATTGAATACAGCGCCAGCATTGACTCTTAATTTGTTACGATACAAAGCGGAAGAAGCTAGTAGCGAATTTGTTGAAGTACCAACAAAGCAAGTTAAGCCAAGTCAAACCTGCCCAGACTGCGGAGCTAAGAAGAAAAAAAACTTAGCTGAACGCTGGCACTCATGTGTGTGTGGTTGTGAAAAGCCGCGTGACGTAGCCAGTGCGCAAGTAAATTTAAACTGGGCTTTAGGTATTCAGGCTGGGAACCAGCCTAAAAGATTAACTTAGGTTTTTCTTTTGAAACTCCTTCAAAATAACGAGCTTTAGCGAGTTAATTAGTGGGAGTTGTTCATTCTTTTCTATTGCTGCAACACTGCTAACGGTTGTTTTGTTTTAGGCCGATGCCATTGCCAGCCATGAGAGCACATTGTGGGTTTTCGCCACACCAATAATATAAGTAAAAATAAGCACGGCAAAAATACTCGCCCATAGTCTTACCACCGCGCTTTTACCACGCTTAATCGCGATAGTAC
>JBATHQ010000409.1:0-1668 GCA_049667005.1 Psychromonas sp. | reverse complement strand
CCTTTCAACACGCCAGCGGTTTCTTTGGTGATATTTTTGTAACGTTCTCCCATCAACACATTAATAACGGCTTGTGTGCCGACGATTTGTGAAGTCGGGGTCACCAATGGAATATAACCAAGATCTTTACGAACAGCTGTGATCTCTTCTAATACGGCATCCATCTTATCGGCAGCACCCTGCTGCTTAAGCTGACTTTCCATATTGGTTAACATACCGCCAGGGACTTGTGCAATCAGGATACGCGGATCCACACCTTTTAGTTCACCTTCAAATTTGACATATTTTTTGCGCACTTCACGGAAATAAGCTGATATTTCAGCAAGTTTAAGCAGATCTAAACCGGTATCCCGAGGCTGACCCTCAACAATTGAAACCAGCGTTTCTGTCGGAGTATGTCCGTAAGTCATCGACATAGAAGAGATCGCAGAATCAATAATATCAACTCCGGCATCTATGGCTTTTTGATGCGTCGCAATACTCAACCCCGTTGTAGCATGGCAATGCAATGCTAACGGAATATTGGTACTGGCTTTGATTTTAGTGATCAGTTCTTCGGCAACATAAGGTTTTAATAAACCCGCCATATCTTTAATACATAACGAATGACAGCCCATATCCTCAAGGCGTTTGGCCATATCAACCCAGTTATCAACAGTGTGAACTGGACTTGTTGTATAAGAGATAGCACCTTGCGCATGTGCACCAATTTTAACCGCAGATTTAATCGCTGTTTCAAAGTTGCGAACATCATTCATCGCATCAAAGATACGGAAGACATCAACACCGTTGGTATGCGCACGCTCGACAAATTTTTCAACAACATCATCCGCATAATGGCGATAGCCTAATAGATTTTGACCACGTAATAACATCTGCTGTGGTGTATTGGGCATGGCAGCTTTTAGAGCGCGCAGACGATCCCACGGATCTTCCCCTAAAAAGCGAATACAGGAATCAAACGTAGCACCACCCCACGTTTCTAAAGACCAGTAACCAATTTTATCTAACTTCTCCGCAATAGGCAGCATATCGTCGATGCGCATACGCGTTGCAAATAATGATTGATGTGCATCACGTAAGACAACTTCTGTGATTGCAAGAGGCTTAGATTTATTTACTTTCTCTTTCATTTTTCATTCCCTATTGTGCAGTCTTAGTTTTATGATATTGATGCACAGCCGCCGTAATGGCTGTAACTATCTTAGGATTTATTGCAGATGAATCAGAAGGGGGGGTAACGCGGCTCGCTTGAGCCTTTTTTTTGACTGGTACGATGGCATCCGGAGGCAGATATTTTGCGATCAGATTGACAGCAACCATCAATAAACCTAAAAACAAAAATACAAAGGCCATCCCTAAGCCCAACAATTCTAATGCGATTATTAATAACTCAAAAACATCCATAGCGCTTATCCTTTTCTACACAGGCCTGGTAGGTGCATTTATATAAATAACTTATAATGAATAAACATTCACAAATAAATATATTAACTTATTGATTTAACCATAAAAAAATAACTCCACATGCATTAAACAGCAGTTAAAAAGCATACCAGTGTACTTTTATTTATTTGCAATGTGAAGTAGGTAGAATCATTAGTTTAACCCCTGAACAGGACGACAGAAAAATATATTTTATAAAAATAGAGCTATAACGCAAAAATA
>JBATHQ010000408.1:0-2526 GCA_049667005.1 Psychromonas sp. | reverse complement strand
ACCAGCCCTGAAAATAAAAGACTTATTACGCTCAGTTTTTCCCTGAACAATGGTCTTATAGCTATAGATAACAATGACATATATTTAGATTCTTAAGTTATGGCTAAAAAAAGCGGAGTTGATGAGTAGATACAAAAGTCATCCTAACTCTGCATTGAATTTGTATTATCACTTGATTCCGCTGTTTTAATAACGTCAATAATTGCAAATATTGTGCGGTAAAGTGCAACAGGACTGCTCGGTGACTTCAATTTCAGGCCTAGCGAGAAATCATCAACTGCACCACAGCAAACCTATTTGCTAAGATTGCCCTTTTTTTACTTGTCAGACAAGTATTCTTTGTGCTTATGAATCAACTTCCTGTGCAAACATTACTCAACAATTGAGTAACGATCTTAAATCTAACGTCAAAAATTCAAGTCTGACCACTTCAAGATCTTATCTCAGTATTATCAGCATTGGTATTATTATCAATAAATCACGTAATTGGGCTAAATTTTCCCGGCAAAGTGTTAAATCCAGCCTGAAATTGCTGCGTGACTCGCTCCATGGTTTGTCGGGCGGAGTGCCTGAAGGAATCTCATTAGTTGAATTGGCAGATAAACTGGCGAAAACACCGGATATACTGTTTATTGCCGATTTACATGTGTGGACCATCTCAGCAGAGCGCACGGCCTTTTCAGTCCATGTTTATCTATTAAGCCTGAACCATTAGAGCGCCACTCTGAAAACGCTCGGAGAGATTGCATTGAAAAATGGAATTGTACACAGCACCTTTCAGGCGATCATCGCTGCAAGCGATGCAGAACTTCCTGTGCAATCCTTTCTATGTGGTGCAGATATGAACTTGGCGCACGAACATCATTGAACAATACATCATTGAACAATGTGGAGGTTATCGTAACAGTTATCAACGGCGACTGCTGAACACTCAGTAAACAGACGTCGATCATGCATGAAAGTGACAATTCAATTCGCTAAGTCCCAATTAACAGAGTCTGCTATAACTGCAAACCGTTTTGATTGGGGTTATCCGTTGATTAAAAAACTAAAGCAACTTAAGTAAGTTATAACTACTCAGCACAATTTGGCTAGCCGATAAATAATCAGGTTTGGGGCATAAGATTGATGACCTAGTTACTCTAAATCAAAGCATTCTAACACCGAAGATCGTCGTTTATTGTATTACCCTTTGCAAGCTTCGCCCGGAGTAATTACGAATAAGCGCCAACTGGTTGCGATGAAAGCTGGATATTAAATTAGTTGGCAGTAACAGATGTAGCTATGCAAAACCACCACGTAACCAATTGATATTTAAATTAATCTTTCATGCGAGATAAATCTTGAACTGATTAGTAACCAGAGAGCGACGCTAACTTCATAAAAAGGTAATTTTTTTACAATGCTCACACAGGTACTTTAATTTTTTTCTCCGGGTAATATGTCTTTCTACCCAACTCCTTTGAGTCCGCCATATAGGTAACTCTTTTCGACAAAATTGACATTTACGCACATGGTTCTCTTTAATTGTTAAATTTATACAGTCAAATGTTAAATATATTCATCTTATTTTTTGATCTGTATTTTACTTTTATTTCCTAAAAAAAACAATTAATTCATTTAAAATCATTCAATTATACTTTTAAAACAAATAACTAAACAATAAATTTATTATAATTTCAATAATCTTAACTTGTGAAATTTAAGCTGTGGAATATTGAGAGAAATAATATACGGTTATCATGAGGAGCAAGTCTTTCATTTTGCATTAAGCTATTTACTAATCTATTAAATATTGATTTCGCAGCATGCTAGTAAAAATTGAACGATTTGATCTTAAAAACCTTTAATCTTTAATAAATAAGCTGATACTGCCAATACTCAGTAAGCAACTAATCTATAAACACTTTCTGTTAAAGTAGCTAATAGCTATTAATCGCAAACCTGCAGTTTGCACGCAAATCAGAGGCAAAGGAGATATGACGATGACAAATAAACTGGTGATCCTTTCCAAGGATGCTCAACGTTATCTGGAAATTCTTAACAAAGCCGCATTGCCGGATTTGTCGATCGAGATCTGCAGCGAGGTCAACGCCGAAAACCAGCATCTGCAGGAGTGTGAGATTCTCTTTGGAAGCCCGGATCTCGTGAGCCAGGCACTTCCTCATGCCCATCAGTTGCAATGGGTGCAGTCCATGTGGGCGGGCGTAACGCCATTCATGGCAAAGGGTCTGAGACAGGACTACCTTTTGACCGGGGTAAAGTCGATCTTCGGCTCCGTTATGGCTGAATATGTAATCTGTCATCTCTTGATGCACGAGCGTAAATCCATTGCCAGATTTGAGAATCAACTACAAAAAAAATGGGACCAAACCCCTCCGGGTACCCTTTTGGGCAAATCCATAGGCATTATGGGACTCGGTTCAATAGGCAGAGAAATAGCCAAAATGGCCAAGCTTTTTGGCATGAAAACTCAGGGATTTTCACGGAGTCAGAGATCATGCGAAGGCATTGACCGCTGTTTTA
>JBATHQ010000407.1:0-34137 GCA_049667005.1 Psychromonas sp. | reverse complement strand
GGCATATAATCAAAATTCATACCGTAGATACCGGTTAGAAAGGTTAAAGGAATAAAAATAGAAGCGAATACTGTCAATACCTTCATGATTTCATTCATTTTATTGCTTAAGCTGGAGATGTAGATATCCAATAAGCCGGTTAATATATCTCTGTATAACTCGATCGACTCCATTACGCGTACGGCATGATCATGCACGTCTCTCAGGTAGAGATGGGTTTTTTCATCGATCAGTTCAGACTCACTGCGCAGCATTTCAGAAAGCAATTCTCTGACCGGCGAAACATGTCTTCTGATGCCAATTATTTCCCTTTTTAGTTTCTGGATTGTTTTAAGCGTATCCTCTGTTGCCTGCGAGTTTAATAAACTATCTTCAAGAGAGGTAATCGCATCATCCAAGGAGTCAATCAGCATAAAATTTTGATCGACGATAGTATCTAAAATGGTGTAAGTCAGATAATCCGTTCCCAAACTTCTTAACCGGCCTTTGCTGGTTCTGATGCGTTGTTGAATAGGATGCAGCAGAGCATCTTTTTTTTCTTTGAACAGGAAAACAAAGTTATTAAGCATGAGAATACTGATCTGTTCATAATTAACAGTGAATTGCTCATCTTCAGCCAGCAGACATTTCAGCACAATGTACAGATGATCATCATATTCTTCAAATTTAGGGCGTTGGTGAGTATTGAGAATATCTTCAAGAACCAGATGATGAATACCGAATGCCGTGCCAATCTGCTCTATTATATTGACATTGGTTAACCCCTCGATAATCACCAGGGTGATACTGTCACTGTCTTTATATTTAACTATCTGTTCTACCGATTGGATCTTCAACTCGGTAATTTGTTCTCTATTGTAATCAATCAGGGTGATGCTGGTCTTGGATTCGCGAATATCACCAACATGAATAAGCGAACCGGGTGGTAAACCCCACTTTTCAGAAGGCGTGCGCATTGATTCATTCATTTGTTGATCCTCAATATTTTTTTCTATGCATAATCTATTGCCCTATCCAGTGCAGACCTTTTTATACCAATTCCACTAATTAGATGTTCTATTTAGGCTCCGGGAAAATGGATGAAAGCAAGGCTTTGATTGCAGTAACTAGTTTTTCTAATTGCAAAATCAATAACGAAGCTAGCATTAATTTTAACAAGCATAAATGCATGTAAAATTAATGGATTTGGTATTAATCTTTTATGCTTCCTTTTTTACATGCCACGACCTGCACAACCGCGCTTTCTCCCTGATGGTGTTTTCCTTCAGAAATGGTTCGTTGCACCTCCACTCCGCTGATCAACTCCAGACTTTGCAGTTCACAGCGTAATTGCTCAAGGGACATAAACAACTCCTTCTGCGATGCAGGGGGCCCGCCAATCCCGTTCATTATCAGTTGCTCTTCAGTGAATGCCTCTAAAATAAATATCCCGTCTTGCTTTAGTGATCTGACTACTTGAGTATGCAGTTTTTCCCGTAATATTAGCGGCACGTGAGCAAAGATCGAGACGATACCATCCCAGACTTCGATACCAAAATCATAATCGCTTAAATCGGCAACTACCGTTGTTATTTCGACACCGTATTCAAGCGCAAGCTTGTTAGCCTTGATAAGACCAACTTCAGATTGATCGACAGCGGTCACTGAGTAACCCTGCAGCGCCAGAAAAACCGCATTTCTGCCTTCACCTTCGGCCAGACAGAGTACTCGGCCTTTTTGCGGGATGCGGAAAGATTCAGATTTAAGGAAATCATTCGCCTCAGTGCCATAGATAAAGCCTTTTTCGTTGTATTTTTGATCCCACATTAACAATTTGCCTTTATTTAGTTCGGTTATAAAAACAACAGTAAATTGCATTTAATTGATTTTCAACAGATTGTTCTATTTTTGTTCGCATATTAATGAAATTGAGTGTTATGTAGGGTTTTACGCTCTTAACAACCCATTGTAGATTAATGCCGGAAGCTGATTTAGTGCTTGCTTTTCTGCTTTTTTATAGGTCTGCAAGTTCCCGTTAAATAAATTGCAATAAAGTGACGATTCGTGCGTCTATTTACTTTCTTTTCTTGATGAAATATAGCTACATTGGTAGAGTACGCACCTTCAACTATTTATTCGCTATTATTGGAAAACTTTCATGTTTAAAATGTTCCGAGGTATGTTTTCTAACGATCTGTCGATCGATTTAGGAACGGCAAACACACTTATTTACGTAAAAAATCAAGGCATCGTGTTAAATGAACCTTCCGTTGTTGCTATCCGTTTAGATAAAAACGGGGCTGGGAAAAGTGTTGCAGCTGTCGGGCATGAAGCAAAACAGATGCTAGGCAAAACGCCCGGTAATATCCAGGCTATTCGCCCGATGAAAGATGGTGTTATTGCAGATTTCTATATCACTGAAAAAATGCTGCAATATTTTATCAAGCAAGTACATAACAATAGCTTTTTACGTCCTAGCCCACGCGTTTTAGTCTGCGTGCCATGTGGATCAACGCAAGTTGAGCGACGTGCTATTCGTGAGTCAGCGCAGGGTGCCGGCGCTCGGGAAGTCTTTTTGATTGATGAGCCTATGGCTGCAGCAATCGGTGCCGGCTTGCCTGTTTCCGAAGCAAAAGGTTCAATGGTAGTTGATATTGGTGGTGGTACGACGGAAGTGGCCGTTATCTCTTTAAACGGTGTGGTTTATGCTGCCTCAGTACGTGTTGGCGGTGATAAATTTGATGAAGCAATTATTAATTATGTGCGTCGAAATTATGGCTGCACGATTGGCGAAATTACCGCTGAACGTATCAAACACAGTATTGCGATTGCTTATCCGATTAATGAAATTAAAGAGATTGAAGTTCGTGGTATGAATGTTGCTGAAGGTGTGCCGCGCAGCTTTACCCTGAACAGCAATGAGATATTAGAAGCCCTACAGGAGCCTTTAAGCGGAATCGTTTCTGCGGTTATGCTGGCGCTGGAGAAAACACCGCCAGAATTAGCAGCCGATATTGCTGAAACAGGCATGGTATTAACCGGTGGTGGGGCATTATTATGTGAATTAGACCGTCTGCTTGCAGAGGAATCCGGGATACCCGTGATTGTTGCTGAAGATCCGCTTACTTGCGTGGCTCGTGGCGGCGGTATGGCACTTGAAATGATCGATACTTATGGTAGCGATCTGTTTAGCGGCGAATAATAGGCTGTTGATAATTGCTTTCAATCTTCATTAAGATCTGACTTGAACCCGTTATAGAAATGTTATGTTAGTTTTCTATTGAGCTGCAACGATTTGTTCAGCTCAATGTAAATCTGACGTTATCAATTTGGACAATATATCAGTCGGGGTAGCTCTTGGTGAACTTGGTTATTATGACTTTTCCTAATTAATTTGCAGTCATGAAAAAAATTTTTACGCGTGGTCCATCATTTTTATTAAGGCTATCCATAGTGGTAGTTATTTCAGTTTTTTTATTTATAGCAGATGGAAAGTTTAATCTGTTTGCCTCTTCCCGCATTTATTTAAACTCACTTGTGAGCCCGGTGCAGTATGTTGCCGATGTGCCGCAAAATTTATTTAGCGCTATCTCTGATAACGTAATGACTCGTCATGAATTGAGATCCCGTAATCTGCAGTTAGAGATGGATAATTTACACCTTAAAGCGGATCGTTTATTACTCACTCAGTTAGAAAATGAAAATAAACAGTTACGTAAACTGCTCAACTCCGAGCGCACATATACCAATAAACGCATGATAGCCGAGGTGATGAGCATGCGCTCAGATCCTTTTACCCATCAGCTATTAATTAATAAAGGTGCCGTGCACGGTGTTTATATCGGCCAACCGGTGATCAATGAGGAAGGGGTAGTCGGACAAGTTTCACAGGTCGGCAGCACAACTAGTCGAGTGTTACTGATCGTTGATGTAAGTCATGGTATTCCGGTTCGAGTTCAGCGTAATGACCTTACGGCGGTGCTCCACGGTAGCGGCGACTGGAATAAACTGATTGTTCCTTTTATACAAAGTAATGCCGACTTAGAAGAGGGCGATCTGCTGATCACTTCTGGTTTGGGTGGGCGTTTTCCGGCCGGTTACCCGGTAGCCCGCGTCAGCCATTTCAATTATCGCGAAGGCGCTCCTTATGCAGAAGTGATAGCAACACCTATCGCGCATTTAGATAGAAGCCGTTATCTCTTATTGCTATGGAATGACCCCCAGTATAATGAGTCTGATTTGTCACTCAATGAGTCTGCAACATCAGAATTGGCTGAACCGGGTACATTACCCGCAGTAGCTAATTCCACAACCACTTCTGATGCGCTTAAAACGTTAGATAATGATAAAGAGAAAGAGAAAAAATCAGCATTACCGGAATCTCAGAATGTCGTTACTGAGTAATTACTTAGTCATTTATTTGACCTATTTTGCAGGTTTAGTCTGCGCTATTATTCCTTTGCCCAACGCCCTCAGTGTGTTTCGTCCAGACTGGATGATTCTGATTATTTTTTATTGGGTGTTGGCATTACCGCAGAGAGTCAATATAGGTCATGCTTTTATTCTTGGTATTCTATTTGACCTTTTATTAGGGTCGACATTAGGCATGCACGCACTGTTATTTTCTTTATTAGCCTATATAGTGATAACCAATTACCAGCTTTTCCGTTATTTTACTATTGTGCAAACAACGCTGATAGTGGGGTTGTTCTCTTTGTTCTTTAAACTGAGCCTGTATCTGATGGCATCCGGTTTACAGGATATTATTTTGCATAAATCTTATTTCTGGTCTGTGCTTACTTCTATGCTGATCTGGCCTTGGTTTTTTCTTCTGCTACGCTTTATTCGCCTCCGTTTTAAGGCCGTATAATAATGGACTTTTCTATCTACCTCGCGTCGAGCTCGCCTCGTCGTCGTGAACTTCTTGCTCAAATTGGAGTCTCATTTGACCTGGTACCTGCCGAGGTAGAGGAGATACCGCAAGCGGGCGAATCAGCACAAGATTATGTTTTACGTTTATCGGTGCAGAAAGCGAAGGCGGGGTTTGTTAACAGTAAGCAGGACAAACCGGCTTTGGGGGCAGATACCATCGTCACCATTGACCAGCAAATATTAGAAAAACCGCGCGATAAAGATCATGCGAAAGAGATGCTGCAATTATTGTCGGGACGTATTCATCAAGTGTTAACGGCAGTGACATTGTGGCAAAACGATTATTCAAAAAGTGTCTTGGTTAAAACTGAAGTGAGTTTTAAAAGATTGAGTGAGCAGGAGATTGCAGATTACTGGCAATCCGGTGAACCGCTTGATAAAGCTGCAGGTTATGCCATCCAAGGGATTGCAGGAAAATTTATAACCAATATTTCAGGTAGTTATAGTGGTGTTGTCGGACTTCCTCTGTTTGAAACTGCAGAGCTTATTAAGACGTTTATGCAAGAGGTAAATCAGCACCGTTGAATAGAGGACATTTTTTCTTTTTGAAATCCAGGCACTTCAGGGGCAAACAGAAACTAACCAACACAGTTGAATATTGAATTATTACCCCTCTTTTATCTTAAAAGCTCTGTTTGTTAATCACTCCTGATACTCACCGCTGCTGTATTTAATGAAATCATTTTACAACTGGATCATTCTTATTTGATCTGCGGCCTTTTCTCGAATTTTTTTTTGTATATAGTGTTTTTTATTGACGTTTTATAGTGATGTACTTGATTGAAAAAGAGATAGTCAAACATGATAGCAAAGGAACTAAAAAGGAGATCTGTCTAGCCAGTTAAAATCAACCCTAACTGTGTTGTGAGTTTGATGCAGAACGTCCTGTTCTTTACCACTGTCGTGGCCAGCTAAAGCTGTTCAAAATCGTTGTATACGATTTTGTGAAGTGAGAACAACTATCTCCTGCAGCTCGCGCCTTGTTAGTGCTGATTTTTCCTGCGCAATACTTGATCTCTGCATTAATTCCTTTGGGGAATGATTTTACTTGAATCCAGTAGTTATACCCAAACCGCTTGTATGTAGATTAAGCGGCTTGGGTATAAATTACTGCCTAATATTTCGATATTATCGAGCACACAAATTATGAAAAATTTTAAAGGAAGTAAACACAATGTCCGTTGAATTATTAATGAATATTACGCCCACAGAAACGCGGGTTGCGTTGGTTGAAGGCGGAGTACTGCAAGAGTTGCATATAGAGCGTCAGGCAACCAAAGGGATTGTCGGCAATATATATAAAGGTAAAGTGAGCAGAGTACTGCCTGGCATGCAGGCTGCTTTTGTTGATATCGGATTGGAAAAAGCCGCCTTTTTACATGCTTCGGATATCGTCCCCTTTACTGATACCCTTACCCAGACTGAAAAAGCCAAGTTTAAAGCGGCTGATATTTCACAATTGGTTCGTCAGGGGCAAGATATTACGGTGCAGGTGATTAAAGATCCCCTCGGTACAAAAGGTGCCCGTCTTACCACTGATATTACCGTGCCTTCCCGTTATTTAGTTTTTATGCCCGGCAGCCGGCATGTTGGCGTATCACAACGTATTGCAAGTGAAAAAGAACGTGATCGTTTAAAGAATATCACCCAGGGTTGCTGTGTAAATGAGCTGGGTGGTTTTATTATTCGCACCGCAGCGGAGGGCGCGCCTGAAAATGAGTTGATCAATGATGCTTCTTTTTTACTGCGTGTGTGGCGTAAGGTATTAACGCGCCGTCAGCGCCCAAAAAATAAAAATAGGTTACTTTACAAAGATTTGGGACTGGCATTTCGTATCTTAAGAGATTTTGTCGGTGAGGAGATTGACAGAGTCAGGATCGACTCGAAACTCAATTATGAGCTGATCAAAGAGTTTACCCATGATTTTGTCCCCGAACTGGAAGATAAAATCGAGTGCTACCGCGGTGAAAGTCCTATTTTTGATCTCTTTGATGTCGAGAATGAGGTGCAGCGTGCATTAGAGCGTAAGGTGGAGTTGAAATCCGGCGGTTATTTAATTATTGATCAGACCGAAGCAATGACCACTGTGGATATCAATACCGGGGCATTTGTTGGTCATCGCAATCTTGAAGAGACGATATTTAATACTAATATTGAAGCGACACAGGCGATTGCCCGGCAATTACGTTTACGTAATTTGGGCGGTATTATTATTATCGATTTCATCGATATGCAGTCAACTGAACATAAACGTCGTGTATTCAGTAGTTTAGAACAAGCTCTAGCAAAAGATAGGGTTAAAACCAGCCTCAATGACTTTTCACCTTTAGGCTTAATTGAGATGACCCGTAAGCGCACCCAGGAAAGTTTAGAGCATATTTTTTGTGGTGTCTGTGAACAATGTAATGGCCGTGGTTATGTTAAAACCGTAGAAACGGTTTGTTACGAGGTGTTACGTGAAATATTACGTGTGAATCGCGCTTATAAGGCCGATCATTTTGTTGTCTATACTTCAACGGCCGTTGCCGAGGCATTGCAGGGAGAAGAGTCTCATAACCTCGGTGAACTGGTTTTGTTTATGTCAAAACAAGTTAAAGTACATGCCGAACCGCTTTATGGACCGGAGCAATTTGACGTGATAATGATGTGATGGGGTGCGTGCTGTGCTAAAATTTAACCGTTGTTGGAAGTGATTATTTCGCTATTATTGAGTTCTGCAGGCTGGACAATTGAAACATTCCATTTTTAAGTGGCTGAGACGGATCTATGCCTTAATTGCTGTCAAACTGTTTATTTTAGCTTTGCTATTAACCGTATTGCGTATTCTATTTGTCCAAATTGATGACTATAAAACCTATGCTACACAATGGCTAGCCGCAGAATACGATTTAAATCTAACTTTTAGCGATGTTTCTGCCGGTATCGATTTTTCCGGATTGATGTTAAATGTTAGCGAGGTTGAGCTAATTGATTCGCTTGAGATGCCCTATCGGCTTAAGTTCGAAAACGTGTTTATTTATCTTAATTTTTGGCAGAGCATTACCGAGCAAGCACTGGTGTTTAACCGGATATCAGTGCAGGGCGCAGATATTACCGTTAAAGCAACGCAGGAAAATACAAAAAATTCACAAGCCGCCTCTATCACCCTGGCTTCTCTGCAAAAAATACTACTAGTGCAGCTCAGTAAGGTTACCGTTAAAGACAGTCAACTACGTTTTACAGATCAGCTTGGGCGCCACAAAACCATTGTTATCGAAAAATTAAACTGGATAAACGAAGCGGGGCGCCATCAAGGCACTGGTTATGCGTCAATTCCCAACAGCATAGACAATAGCTCATTCAATTTTGTGGTGGATTTAGTTGAACAAAATGCAAATCCCGCACAACCTTTGCTGGGAAAGCTTTATGTGGAGGCCGAAAATTTTAATATTGCCCCCTATTTAACAGAACAAGTTAATAAAAATGCACAACTTTTTGATGCGGTATTGGGTTTTAAAGCGTGGGCGGAATTCTCATCTGACACGGTGCATAAACTGCAGCTGCAGTTAAATAATAGCCGCTTGAATTGGACGCAATTAGGAGAAACCAATCGCTGGCAGATAAACAGTGGATTAGTGCAGTTTACAAACAGTGAAAATGGATGGTTATTAGACAGCTATGATCTTGATATCGTGGTTAACCAAAAAAAATGGCAAGGGTTTAATATCAGTGCTTACGGCAGTTCGAAGAATGCTGATTTTAAATTTGACGCAATAAACGTTAACGATCTCATGCCGTTGTATTTATTACACTCCAATTTATCTGAAGAAGCGCTGCAATCGCTGCTCGCTGTTGATATTCACGCTCAAGTTAATAGTTTAGAAGTGCTTAAAAACAGCGCCAATGAAGTGCAGTTTTCTGCTCACTTAAGTGAGTTTCACAACCTTGCCCATGGCGCTATTCCAGGTATAAGTAATGCGCAGATCGACATTATCGGCGCTAAGCGTAAGGGCCTGTTGACTATCACCCTGCCCAAGCAGAATCTCTCTTTTGATGGGCAATTTAGCCGCGAGATGCCGCTGGAAAACGGGCAACTTGACCTGCACTGGCTGCAACTTGACAATGGGTTTAAGTTGTTCAGTGAGCAGAGTATATTCAATACCCGCGATCTTAATACCATCACTGAGTTTTCACTTTTTTTCCCCAATCAAAGTGCGCAGGATAAAAGTCCATTTCTGAGCTTATATACTTATGCCGATCTTAATGATGCAGGCAATGCGCAATATTATTTTCCGATAAAAGCGATGGGTAATAACGTCTTTAATTACCTGCAGCCGACGTTAAAAAAAGGACAGGTAAAAGGAGCTAAAATATTGTGGTATGGGGCGTTAAATCAATACCCCTATCAAGATCACAACGGGGTCTTTCAAGCATGGGTGCCGTTACGGGAGTCTCAATATGATTTTTACGGTAACTGGCAGGGACTGACGAACCTAGATTTAGACCTGTTATTTGAAAATGACTGGTTGACCATGAACGCGCACAAAGCTTCATTAGGAGATGTAGATGTCGCCGGGCTTAATGCCCGTATCGATCATTTAAACCGCAACGGCATGTTAACTATTGATGCCGATATTAGTGAAGATGCACAAAAAATCAGTGACTATTTAAAAGCTTCCCCCCTTAAGAGCAGTGTCGGCAAAGCGCTTACTGTGATAGAGGTGCAAAAGCAATTAAATGGGCAGTTACAACTGAACATTCCTTTTAATCGCGGCAAGCAGAAAACTGAAACGCGCGGGCAAGTTAAGTTGGAAAACAGTAATATAAACCTGCAATTAGCCGACAACATGGTCTTGCCTTTAAAGGGGGTTAAAGGGGAGTTTAGTTTTGTCAATGGCGACTTAAGCGCGAATAATCTGCAAGGGCTGCTTATGGGGCAGCGGGTACAGATATCCTTCAAAACTAAAGAGCAGAAGGGGCGTTATCTGGTCGATGCGAATGTTGCTGGGAAATGGTCACTGGAAAAACTGAAAAATGCACAAAACTGGCTGGATCCAATGCCAATTTCCGGGCTGTTAGATTGGACTGCGAAGGTGAATTTTGAACACCTGCTTGCCGGTGGTTATGGTTATAATGTTGCTTTAAATTCAGCAACACAGGGAGTCACGCTTGCTCTTCCTCTTCCTTTGGAAAAAAATGCGCAGCAGTCCTGGCCGACTGATATCGTTGTTTCAGGGGATCAGAGCAGTAGTACTGTTGTCGCCACAATAAGCGACAAATTGTGGCTGAAGGGCGGATTGGACTATCAGAAAAAACAACAAAATATACCCTATTTTCAATTAAATATCGGTAAGGATAATGCCGCTGCTAGCAATAAAAATAAGCGGTCGGTTACTATTAATCTTGATCGGCTTGACTTGACCCGCTGGTATCAGCAATGGGAACTATACAGCCAACAGCTAGACGGACTTGAAACAAATAAAAAAACAGGGGCAGAGCGTAGTGCCGGGTTGTTTGTGTTGGATGAACTTAACATTGCAGTAAAAAAGGCGCTGTTATTTTCACAACCTATCGATAATTTAACCGTGTCTGCGCTTAATAACGGTAAAAAATGGGATGCGACGGTTAACTCGAATAAGTTACAAGGTTCGCTGCAGATCTATGATGGCCAGCCCGTACGCATTGATGCTGATATTCAAAAATTGAATTTTCAAGCGATGGATTTATCCATGCTCAATGCACACCGACCTGCTCAACAAGCGCTTCAATCTGTAAAGCGTAATCTGTTGAACGCATATCCGGAAATTCTGTTAAATTGCCAGGAGTGTGTCTATGGTGATATAAATTTTTCACCGTTGCGTACGCATATTTTTCCCAGTGTGAATAACCTGAATATCAATTACCTTAGCATCGGAGCTGGCCAGGAACTCACTGAAATATCCGGTGTATGGGATCAGAAAAGAACCAATTTAATTTTTAAAAGTGTCGGTAATGCAGATCAGGATATTGTAAAAAGACTCGGTTACAGTAGCCCGGTGATCCATGTTAAATCTGAATTAAGTGGTGCGCTAAACTGGATTGGTGCACCCTGGCTTTTTAATTTGACCTCTTTAAACGGGACTTTTTCAGCAAAGTTAACAGACGGTGCGATTACTGAAGTAAATGATAAAGGTGCGCGATTGTTAAGTATTTTCAGCCTTGACGGGATCCGCCGCACCTTGAACAATGAGTTCAATAACGTATTTTCTAAAGGTTTTAATTTTGACCTGCTCAGCTTGTCGGGCGCTATTACCGACGGTATTGTCAAAAATGATGATTTTTATTTAAACGGCTCTGCGGGAAAAATTACCGGCAGTGGATTGATTGATCTGCCAAATTATGACACTAATTACCTCCTTAGTTACAGCCCGGCGGTAACTTCCAGCCTGCCGGTTTTAACGGCATTTGTGGTTAATCCGTTAAGTGGCGCCGCGGTGTATATGTTAAGCAAACTTTTAGAGCCGGTGGTTGAAACGATTGTCCGTGTTGACTTTACCGTCAAAGGTGCGCTGAACAGTCCGGAGGTTAAACTTACTAATAGACAAAAAGGTAAAATAAAACTGTACAATAGTACGGTGCTTGAACAGATAAAAGCGCTTAAAAATGGCACTAGCGGCGAATAATACTATCTAAGCAACTTTGTTTTGCTACTCAAGCGATTTGAATCTGGCATTTTCAAATCGCTTGGGTATATTGTTATTTATGTAAATTTTTGGCCTATTAAAGAGGAAAAGCCTGATGTTTAATTTATCGGCAATACAGATGATCAGTGGCAGTGATGCAAGTGAAAATCTGGCGCAATTAAAAAAATTATTAGCAGCATTGTCACCCATTCCCGGACAGTTAGTCCTGCTGCCTGAAAATGCCTTTTGTATCGCAGATAAAAAAAGTTATCTCTGCTTATCTGAAAATTTAGGCGAGGGTTATTACCAAACTCAATTGAGCGCTTTGGCAAAACATTATCAATGTTATTTAGTCTGTGGTAGTTTCCCTATTAAAAGTACCATAGCGGATAAAATATTCACCACTTCACTGGTATTTTCCCCGCTTGGTGAACTTATTAGCTATTATCATAAAATTCACCTTTTTGACGCACTGGTTACGGATCAAACGGGACAATACCGTGAGTCAGACTCCTTTGTTCCCGGCCAGGAAGTTAAATTATTTGACTGGGATTGCGGTGATTATTCGGTTAAAGTCGGATTAGCGATCTGTTACGATTTGCGTTTTCCCGGATTATTTCAAACATTACGCAGTCGGGGGGCGGAAGTTTTACTGGTGCCAGCCGCATTTACACAAACCACTGGACAAGCTCACTGGTTACCTTTATTACAAGCGCGTGCAATTGAAAATCAATGTTATATCGTTGCTGCGAATCAAGGTGGGGAGCATCAAGGCGGTCGTCAAACTTATGGACATTCATCGATAATTTCTCCCTGGGGTGAAGTGCTGAATCAATTACAATATGGTGAGGGAAGTATTCAAACCCCGTTTGAAAAATCATCTTTAGAAAAAATTCGACTCGCTATGCCAATACTTGAGCATAACCGTTTTAAACCTTAACCTGCTTTTACAAGTTTAGAGGAAATATCAATGTCATTCGATAAAATATGCGAACGATTTTTAGCACCTGCACAATTACAAATTAGTGATTTAGAATCTCAACTTGCTCGCTTGAATACCCAACAGATCGATTATGCAGATTTTTATTTTCAATCAAGTCGTCACGAATCATGGTTATTAGAAGACGGAATAGTGAAGGATGGCAGTTATAATATCGAAAAAGGAGTTGGAATTCGTGCTATTTCCGGTGAAAAAACCGGGTTTGCCTACTCCGACCAGATTTCCCTAAAAGCGATTAATGATGCCGCTAATGCAGCAAAAAGTATTGCTAATAGTGGTCAGGAAAAACAGGTAAAGCTTATTATGCCAACGCCTGCACCGCTAATTTATGGTCAGTCCGATCCCTTGATCAGTTTATCCAGAGAGAAAAAAATAGCGCTGTTAAAAGAAGTGGATCGTTTTACCCGGGCTTTAGACCCTTCTGTCAGTGATGTTACTGTCTCTTTAAATGCGGTTTATGAAGAGATTTTAGTGGCGGCAAGTGATGGTACCTTAGCGACAGATATTCGCCCGTTAGTGCGTTTTAGCTGCTCTGTTTTAATTGAAAAGAAAGGCAAACGTGAGCGCGGCAGTGCTGGCGGCGGTGGGCGTTTTGATTTGGACTATTTTACCGATAGCCGTGAGGGTGAAGCCGTTGCTTTTGGCTATGCGCGCGAGGCTGTACATCAGGCTTTGGTCAATATTGAAGCGATCGATGCGCCGGCTGGCTCGATGCCGGTTATTGTTGGTGCAGGTTGGCCTGGCGTATTATTGCATGAAGCCGTCGGACACGGTTTAGAAGGGGACTTTAACCGTAAAGGTTCATCGTCATATGCTGGCTGTATTGGTCAGCAGGTTGCATCAAAACATTGTACGGTTATTGATGATGGCACTATTAAGGATCGCAGAGGCTCCCTTAATATTGATGATGAAGGCACCAAAACACAGCGTAACGTATTAATCGAAAAAGGTGTGTTGAAAGGGTATATGCAGGATAAATTGAACGCCCGATTAATGGGCGTTGCGCCTACCGGCAATGGTCGCCGGGAATCTTATGCGCATTTGCCTATGCCACGGATGACTAATACGTTTATGCTTAATGGAGACTATGAGCATGAAGAGTTAATTGCAAGTGTCAAAAAAGGTATTTATGCGCCTAACTTTGGCGGCGGGCAAGTGGATATCACCTCTGGAAAATTTGTTTTCTCTGCTTCTGAAGCCTACCTTATCGAAAATGGTAAAATTACCACTCCGATTAAAGGCGCTACTTTGATTGGCAATGGTTTTGACGCGATGCAGAAGATATCGATGGTGGCCAATAATATGGCACTTGATTCCGGTGTCGGTGTATGTGGCAAAGAGGGGCAAAGCGTCCCCGTCGGCGTTGGTCAACCGTCTGTAAAAATTGATCAATTGACCGTGGGTGGGACCAATTAAACAGATTTAATTAGTAATACTTACTGTGTAAATCTGCTCTTGTTATATAATAAATAAGGGCAGTTAGACAGCGATAAGATGGTTTTGTCAAGGGTTGAGTATTTTCGCATGCTTGACCCTGTTAAGACGCTGCGCTGATTTAATGGATCCATTTTCTTCTATTTTCGATTTTTATGTCGGTTGAAGTATTATGTATTACGGTGAAAAGCTCAATAGCATCACGCATCTGGTTGGTACCGTGTTGGCACTGATTGGTTTTGGTGCGTTATTAACCATCAGTATTCAGGAATACAATTGGCGGATCATTGTCAGCTTCACTGTTTTTGGTGGCACCCTTATTCTGCTTTATACTATGTCCACCCTATATCACAGCCTGCACTCTCCCGAGCTTAAAAAAATCTTCCAGAAACTCGACCACGTATCAATTTACCTGCTCATCGCGGGTACCTATACGCCGTACATGCTGGTTTCATTGCCGGGTAATAACGGTCTGTTTATGCTGATATTGATCTGGGGATTAGCGGTTATTGGATTATTAGCTGATATTTTTATTGTTAAGCGCATTGAATGGTTACAGGTATTTATTTATCTGCTGATGGGCTGGATTTGTACGGTTAATTATTCGCAATTACAAGCGGCTATATCCACTGCTGGCATTATCTGGTTGACAGTTGGGGGCGTCGCATATACAACGGGGATCCTGTTTTATATTCTCGATCACTTCAATAAACTCAGTCATGCTCACGGTATCTGGCATCTGTTCGTGCTATCGGGCTCTATCTGCCATTTTATCTCTATTGCCGCCTATGTGAGGTAAACGTTCGCAACCTCTGAATTTGCATCTGCAAGTAGTCTAGCTAAGAGAAATGCCGGCTTAGCCATCTCTCTTTGTATTAAGCAATTAAAATTATAAACAAACGGGTTTTAAATAAACAAACAGATCTTTTGCTGCTTTGGCTGGTTTTTCTAATTTTTTTTCTTTATTGGCCTGGCGCACGAGCTGACGTAATTTTTGACGGTCAAGCTGTGGATATTCTTCCAATAGCTGCTCTATTTTGCTATCGCCTGATTCAATTAATTGGTCTCTTAACAACTCTAAATTTTGTGTTGCATGGGTTAGTTGCTGATATTTATTGTTGAGTTTATCCAGTGTACTTTGTATTGCTTCAGTATCTTCCGTTCTTAATACTTTACCGATATATTGTATCTGACGGCGAAGCGCTTCATGCTTGCCACTGATTTTATGAGCAACAGAAATAGCATGGAAAAGCGTTTCACTGCCAGGTATCTGCGCGAGTTGGTTTTTATTTAATCCGACTAATTCACGTCCAATTAATTTCAGTGCTTCAGCTTCACGTTTTATTTGAGATTTACTGATTTCATCTTCAGTAACTTCTACAACTTTTTTATTCATAAATTTATTTTCTATCACGGTTAAAGGGGGGTAATTACGTACATCATAACATCATCGCAAGAAGGTTGCTTTAAAGCATGTTATTCTATTATACCCAAATTATTTGAAGATGCTGAATCTTTAAGTAGTTTGGATAGATACGCGAACGATTTTAAAATGCAGTACAGCTGCAATTTACTCCGGTGTTATTAATTAATAAAGCAGCGCTATCGTTAACTGGTTAATAAGGTCATAATTAAGACTGTCTTTTAAACCTGCTTTATTATGGCTAAATCTTTGTTGCAACTGATTTGGATAATTTTCCTTTCATATTTTATTTTATTCTAGGTGGTGTATTAATCATGATTGAAGAGAAACAACAACTCGAAAATGCTGTTCATGAAGCATTACAGTTTGCTCAACAGCTAGGGGTTGATCAAGCTGAAGTTGCCTTAGGAAAATCAACGGGTATTTCCGTTAATACACGATTAGGCGAAGTCGAAAATATTGAGTTTAATCATGATGGAGCGATGGGAATAAGCGTTTATCTGAATCAGTGTAAAGGCAGCGCTTCGACAGCCGATTTAAGTATTGAAGCTATTCATGCAACTGTAAAAGCCGCCGTTGATATTGCTAAATTTACCAGTAAAGATCCCTATGCCGGTTTGCTGGATCCTGCATGTTTAGAAACGCATCCTCTTGATCTGGATCTTTATCATCCAACCCTTTACAGCACAGAAGATTTTCTGGCGATTGCCAAAGAGTGTGAGGATATCGCATTATCCAGTGATCCGCGTATTGTTAATTCTGACGGGGCTGCGTTTAACAGTCATGCAAGTCTTAAGGTGTATGGTAATAGCAATGGTTTCCTGCACAGTTATGCAACCAGTCGTCATAGTTTGAGTTGCATGTTGATTGCACAGCAACAACAGGATATGCAGCGGGATTATAGTTATACCAGCGGCCGCGATGTTAACGATCTGTTGTCAGCAAGATGGGTCGCTGAAGATGCGGTAAAACGTACTGTGGAGCGTTTAGGCGCCACTAAAATAAAAACCCAGGAGAGTCCGGTTATTTTTGCGCCAGAAGTAGCAAGCGGTTTATTCGGTCATCTGGTTAGTGCGATCAGTGGTATGAGTTTATATAAAAAGTCGAGCTTTCTGCTTGATAGTATAGATACGCAGATATTTCCTGATTGGATGCAGGTCGCAGAAGACCCGCATATTATTAAAGGCATTGCCAGCAGCCCCTATGATCAGGAAGGGGGAAAAACCACTAAGCGCAATATTATTGAAAGTGGTGTATTACAGACCTATCTATTACCCGGTTATGCCTCACGTAAATTGAATATGAAAAGCACCGGTCATGCAGGCGGTATTCATAACTGGTTTATTAAAACGGGCAATTTAGACTTGGCCGGGCTTTTTAAAGAGATGGGCAGTGGATTGTTTGTTACCGAATTGATGGGCCAAGGGGTAAATATGGTGACCGGGGATTATTCTCGCGGCGCGTCCGGTTTTTGGATTGAAAATGGCGTGATTGCTTACCCTGTACATGAAATCACGATTGCCGGTAATTTAAAAAAGATGTTTATGGGTATTGCAGCCGTCGCTAACGATATTGATCCGCGCAGCAGTCTTAAAACGGGCTCTATTTTAATCAATAAAATGAAAATAGCAGGGCAATAATAGAGATCAATTGAGCCTATTTTTAGGTAGGCTCAATTAATCAGTTAAGGGTTATTGATTATGCACAATAAAGGCTTCGGGATAGGTGTTTTTCATCTCTGCTAATGTATTTTCTGCTTTTAACTGGTTGTTAAAAGGGCCTAAGCGTAATTTATAAAGCTTATCATTTTGAATATATGAACTTGCCACTTGATATTGTTTACTGTGTGTCCTACCTAGAAGATCCGCTTTATCGCGCAGGGAGGTCACTAAATATTGAATGTAAAATTCCCCATTAAATTGATTGTCAAAACCTTCCTCTACCGGGAAATGCAGCAGGTTAATTTCTACATTTGCCGTACCATTTTTTAATATACCCAGTTTATAAGCAGCGGCATAGGAAAGATCAATAATCCGTCCTTCATGGAATGGTCCCCGGTCATTGATGCGCACAATTATCTGTTTGTTATTTTCCAAATTTTTGACGGTTACATAACTGGGCAGGGGTAAGTTTTTATGGGCTGCACTCATGGTAAACATGTCATAACGCTCACCATTTGAAGTTAAATGACCATGAAATTTATGGCCGTACCATGAGGCTTTACCGTGCTCGCGCAGTTTTGTAATACCCGTTAGTACCTTGTAATCAATACCCATCACGTTGTAATCCTTGTTGCCAGCGATGGAATAAGGCTCATAATGGGGATAGACGTCTTCAATATGCCCTAATGGCGGAATGTTATCCGGTCCGTAATCCTGATCTATTGCATAACGCCCCTTTGACGTTTTAGATGCACTGCATGCAACAAGCAGACTGATCAGCAGCAACATTAGCGATATTTTAAATTTGTGCATTTTTTATTTACTGTTAAATCGTCGATGGGTATTGATTGACATTAATACGCCAAAACCCGCGATTAAGGTCACCATTGAGGTCCCCCCGTAGCTTATTAACGGCAGAGGAACGCCGACAACGGGTAATATACCGCTTACCATGCCAATATTTACAAAGATATAAACAAAAAAGGTGAGGGTAATACTACCGGCAACTAATTTTGTGAAGGGATCCTGAGCCTTATTTGCTATTGATAATCCCCTACTGATGATAAGCAGGTAAATTGTTAACAGCAATAAGATGCCCAGCAAACCAAACTCTTCAGAAAAAACGGAAAAGATAAAATCGGTATGCCGTTCCGGTAAAAATTCAAGCTGCGATTGTGTTCCCTGTAACCATCCTTTACCAGATAGACCACCCGAGCCAATGGCTATTTTGGATTGGATAATATGGTAACCCGCACCGAGAGGATCGGATTCGGGATCAAACAGCGTTAGTACTCGCCTGCGTTGGTAATCATGCATTAAATAAAACCATAATACCGGTACAAATGCGATCACCGCTCCTGCTGCAATACCAATATACAACCAGGAAACGCCTGATAGGAAAAGCACAAAGATACCGGATGCCGCCACTAATATAGCCGTGCCTAAATCCGGCTGTACCGCTATTAACAGGGTCGGAATAATGATAATTAACAAGGAGATAGAAATCTCTTTTAAACGCGGAGGTAAGTTATATTCACTGATATAATAAGCCACCATAAAGGGCATAATCAGTTTCATTATTTCAGCAGGTTGAAACTTTGTGAAACCAAGGTTTAACCAGCGTTGTGCGCCTTTTCCTACGTGCCCGAAGACCAATACTGCAACTAACATTGCAACGCTAACGATAAAAATAGCCGGTGTCCAGCGTTGGTAAATTTCGGGCGGAATTTGTGCCATAACAAACATAACAGTAAGCGCGATAGTTAAGCGAATGACCTGCTTGAAGACCATCTCATAACCCGCCACCGAATAAAGCACGGTGAGACTTAAGCCCATTAAGGAAAATAACCCGATTAAAAGCAGAGGGTCGATATGTAAGCGATAGAAAAAGCTTTTTTGAGCTTGTGTACTGACCATGATTATAAACCTGCTGATGGAGCAATAGAGGCGGGTGCCTGAAGAGCAAAATATTCATCAAATAAAGCACGTAAAAGGGGGGCACCGTTAGAACTCCCTCCTCCGGCATTTTCTAACACAACCGTTGCAACTATCTCGGGTGATTCAAAGGGGGCAAATGCAACGAACATCGCGTTATCGCGATGACGCGCGTTTATTTTACTTGCATCATACTCTACATTTTCTTTCATATTAATAACTTGCGCGGTACCCGATTTACCTGCGACGGAATAGGAAGTACCCACAAATGCTTTATAGGCAGTCCCTGTTTTTTTGCTCGTCACGGCATACATTCCATCCTGGGCTACTTTCCAGTAATGATCGCTTTTTAGCTGAATTGTTTTGTGTGCTGCCGAATCCGGTAGTGAAGGACCAACATCAGAAATAATGGATTGCAGTATCTGCGGTTCCATAATCTCACCTTTGCGCGCCACAATGCCCGTTGCTTTGGTTAACTGAATCGGTGTCGCCGTCCAATAACCTTGCCCAATAGCCACAGATATTGTATCTCCATCATACCAGGACTGTTTAAATCTGGCTTTTTTCCATTCGCGCGAAGGCATGATAGCTTTGCTTTCTTCAGCTAAATCAAGGCCGCTGTAATTGCCAAAGCTAAATTGTTCCATAAAGGCGCTAATCCGGTCAATACCCATTTTATAGGCGACCTGATAGAAAAAAGTATCACAGCTTTGTTCAATCGCGTGATGAACATTAACCATGCCGTGTCCCCATTTTTTCCAATCGCGAAAGCGTCGTTTTGTGTTAGGTACAATCCACCATCCCGGGTCATAAATTTCTGTTGTTTCAGTGATCACCCCGGTATCTAAGGCTAATAAAGCCATTTCCGGTTTAATGGTTGAAGCCGGTGGATAGGTACCCTGGGTGGCCCGGTTGACCAGAGGACGATCTTGTGATTGCAGAAGTTCTTGATACTGCTTGAATCCGATCCCTTTTACAAAAAGATTCGGATTGTAACTTGGGTTTGAGACCAAGCTTAAAATACCACCTGTTTTGGCATCCATTAACACCACGGCACCGCGATTCTCACCTAATAGCTGCTGTGCTTTTAATTGCAGTCTTACATCGAGGTTTAAGATGATGTCTTTTCCCGGAACAGGGGGAATGAAACTAAGGGTGCGAATCACTTTGCCCCAGCTGTCAACCTCAACCTGACGTTGACCGGGCTGTCCATGTAACAAATCTTCATAATATTTTTCTATCCCGAGTTTACCGATATATTCAGTGGCACGGTAACGGGCACTTTCACCTTTTGCTTCAATGCGTTGCAGGTCTGTGGTGTTAATTTTAGCGATATAACCCAGCGCATGGGTAAGGATATCAGCAAAGGGATAAAAACGTTTAAGATTGGCTTGAATCGAAAATCCTTTAAACTTGTGTTGATTGACACTGAAAATTGCGACCTCTTTTTCGCTTAACTGTTGGCGAATGACGATCGCTTTAAAGGATCTGGAATGTCTATTTTGGGTATAAAAATTTTTTATCTCCTGGTCTGTTAATGTTAATAATTTTTGTAACTCAAGAATATTTTCTTCTAAATTTTCAGTTTTATTAACAATCACTTCCAGATTGAAAACGGGACGATTTTCGGCAATGATAATGCCATTGCGATCGTAAATAAGGCCTCTATTAGGTGCAATAGTTTGCACACTGATGCGGTTCGAATTAGACCGGGTTTGATATTTTTCAAAAGAGGTTACCTGCAGGTAGTAAAGATTACTGATCAATACTGCTATTCCAATCACGATGGCAATAAAAAAAACCAAAGTACGGCGCATAAACAATGCGGACTCTGCAGAATGATTCCTTATATTAATGCGCTTTTTAATGCGCTTTTTTTTAACCACGTTGGTTATTCTCTATGGTAAGGGTGGTTAATCGTTAAGGTAAAAGCACGATACAAGCTTTCAGCGACGATAATCCGCACTAAAGGGTGGGGTAATGTTAACGCTGACAGGGACCAGCGTTGTTCAGACATTGCAATGCATTCAGGAGCGAGCCCTTCAGGCCCGCCAATCAACAAACTGATATTTCTTGCATCTGACTGCCATTTTGTCATTTCATCTGCAAGTTGCTCAGTTGTCCAGGCCTTTCCTGTCACTTCAAGCGTGACAATTTTATTACCCTTGGGGATTGCGGCAAGGGTCAATTCGCCCTCTTTTTTCAAGATCCTTTTGATATCTGCATTTTTTCCACGCTTTCCAGCATTGATTTCCAGCAGTTCAAGTTGCATCTCTTTGGGAAAGCGCCGAGCATATTCTTGATATCCTTTTTCAACCCAGTCAGGCATCTTTGTGCCAACTGCGATTAACTGAATTTTCATTAAGCAGATTGTGTCCAAAGTTTTTCAAGTTGATAAAACTGTCTTGTTTCATCCTGCATGACATGTACAACGATATTACCCAAGTCCAGTAATACCCACTCGCTGCCTTCTAAGCCTTCGATACCTAATGCCGTTTCGCCGGCATTTTTGGTTGCCAGTGCGGTTTGTTCTGCTACGGAGCGAACGTGACGTTTAGAGTTACCGGTACAGATAATCATCGTATCAGTGACATCGGAGGTTTTTGATACATCAATAACCGTTATATCTTTCGCTTTCATATCTTCAAGTTGTTGTAGTACAAATTTTTTTAATTGTTCGTCTTGCAAAGGGAATTCCTTTAATAATAGGGTGAAAATTTTAATTAGTTGCACAGTATACCACGACCAATCTCCGCCTTGATAGTCCTGTTGATCATTTGATCTTTTTATATTCACCTTATTTGCGGCAAATAACCTGCTTTAAATGAAGTGAACGGCTCTGTATCTCCAAATATTGAGATCCTTTACTTGCAAAAACGCCATACTTTATTAGACTTCAGAATAAAAGTGGGGAAAAGTGCATAATTGTGGATCTTTTCTTCTCTATATCACCTCTTTTTCATTAAAATAACCAAACGGATCTTATATTGTTATGTTGCGTGGCGCTAATGCAATCAACCTCGATACAAAAGGAAGAATCGCAATTCCAACACGATATCGTGATTGGCTGAACGATACTTGCCAGGGGCAATTTGTGTGCACCATTGATATTCAATCTCCCTGTTTACTGATTTATCCGCTTAATGAATGGTTGTTGATTGAAACAAAATTACGTGCTTTATCGAGTACTAACCCGCAGGAACGTCGTATACAGCGTCTTATTTTGGGCTATGCAACAGAAAGCGAGTTAGACAAAAGTGGTAGAGCTTTAATCGCACCAACCCTTAGACAACATGCAAAATTAGAAAAAAGAGTGATGTTGGTTGGGCAATTAAATAAATTTGAATTGTGGGATGAAGATATGTGGAATCAACAAATACAAGATGATTTACAGGATGGTTTGCCGTCAGGAGACGAATTAAGCGCAGGATTAAGGGAGTTTTCACTTTAATGGCTAAACATATCACAGTATTGCTTGATGAAGCAGTGAACGGCTTAGGTTTAAAAAAAGACGGCATATATGTCGACGGTACGTTCGGACGGGGTGGACACTCCCGTCATATTCTTGCTCAGTTAGGCGAGCAGGGCAGATTGATTGCAATCGATCGAGACCCTCGCGCCATTGAAACCGGTGAAGCACTGATGCAGGAAGATCCGCGTTTTACTATTATTCATGGCCCTTTTTCAGGAATAGCTGACTATATAAAAGCGTTAGGGCTTGATGGAAAAGTTGATGGTGTATTGCTTGATCTTGGTGTTTCCTCTCCGCAACTGGATGATGCTGAACGTGGTTTTAGTTTTATGCGCGATGGTCCATTGGATATGCGCATGGATCCAACATCGGGAATCAGCGCTGCACAGTGGTTAGCAAAAGCCGATGTTGATGATATCGGTTGGGTGCTGAAAACCTTTGGTGAAGAGAAATTTGCTTACCGAATTGCCCGCGCCATTGTCGCTGATAGGGATGAAACACCATTTTTACGCACGCTGCAATTAGCCAAGTTGATTGAGCGTCTTTGCCCTAAAAGAGAGAAGAAAAAACACCCGGCAACGCGCAGTTTTCAGGCGATTCGAATTTATATAAACAGCGAATTAGATGAAATAGAAAAAGTACTTGATGGCGCATTAGAGATATTAGCCATTGGCGGACATCTCTCGGTGATCAGTTTTCACTCTTTAGAAGATCGGATCGTTAAACGTTTTATCCGTAAGCAGGAGAAAGGCAGAGAGTATCCAGCCGGTCTGCCATTGACAGAAGATCAGATGCAGCAGGATAAAACGCTAAAATCCCTCGGTAAAGCACTCAAACCAAGTGCACAAGAGATTGAGGATAATGCGCGCGCGCGTAGTTCGGTTTTACGTGTCGCACAAAAAATAGCACAACCAGAGCGAGATTGATTTGATAGCCTCTAATTTGAATTTATTGTCGTTGATCGTTGCTGATTTACGCAAACATTTTTTTGCAGTATTTCTGGGGATATTGATTGCATGTTGCGCAATTTACAATATTTATATCACTCATGAAACACGCGGACTGGTTACTAAAATGGAGCGCTTATCACAAGATAAAGACAATTTAATGATTGAATGGCGAAATTTATTAATTGAAGAACATACCTTGGATGAACATAGCCGCATTCGTCGTATTGCGGTTAAGAAATTGTCCATGTCACAAACAACAAAAGATAACAGTGTGTTGGTGGAGCTAAGATGATAATTAAACGGAATTCGAAAAAGTACAAAAGAACCCTTCCGGCAAGGAAGAAAAATGTCTATGAAACTTTTTCATCAGGACGTTATCGTTTTGTTTCAATCACGGTTGTCACGATTGCGCTATTGCTAATCAGTCGCTTAGCTTATCTGCAGGTTATTGAGCCTGAATATCTGACTAATGAAGCGGATAAACGTAGTTTACGTGTGACCAAATCAGTGGCCCATCGCGGTAATATTGAGGATAGAAACGGTGAAGAGTTGGCAATCAGCGTGCCTGCTTATGCGATCTGGGTAGATCCCAAAGCTGTTAAAGAATCTTTTGCTTTTAACCAGCAGGAATATTTAGACAGTTTAGTCGTCAATACTAAAACAGGTAAAGAGACCTATAAAAAACAGTTATTCAATGAATCAACAAAATGGCCTGCTTTAGCTGAAGTGTTAGAAGTTGACTTGGAAAGACTGACTGCCATTGTGCAAAAACCGAACGCGCGATTTATTTACCTTAAACGCCAGGTAAATCAAGAAATTGTAGAGTATATCAAAAAGTTAAAATTAGCCGGTATTGCAGAACAGCTTGAATCGCACCGTTTTTATCCTACGGGAGAAATTAACGCCAATATTTTGGGATTAACCGATCTTGATTCCATGGGAATTGAAGGTATTGAAAAAAGTTATAATGCATTTTTGGAAGGTCAAACCGGTAAAAAACGTGTCCGTCAAGATCGTCTTGGTAATGTCATTGATAATATCGAAGTCCTTAAAGTCAAAAGAGCAGCGGGAAATTTACAACTCAGTATTGATCAGCGAATTCAAGCCGTTGCTTACAGTGAGTTAAAGCGTGCTATTAAAATAAACGATGCGGCTTCTGGCTCTGTGGTTGTAATAGATGTTAATACCGGTGAAATTTATGCGATGGTAAATTATCCATCCTTTAACCCTAATGACCGCGACCAGTACCAACCCTACAAACTAAGAAACCGTGCCATAACCGATACCTTTGAGCCAGGCTCTACCGTTAAACCTTTAGTGGTTTCCAGTGCGCTGATTAATGAAAAAACCGATGTTGATGAAATTATCGATACATCGCCCGGTTGGATGCACATTGGTGGTCGTCGCGTCAGTGATGGTCATAACCTGGGTAAAATCGATCTGGCCATGATCCTGAAAAAATCGAGTAATATCGGCGTCAGTAAATTGGCATTACGCCTGGAACCAGAACAGCTTACGGAAACCTTTTCTATTTTTGGTTTTGGTGGTGATACCGGAACGGGTTTAATTGGTGAAAGCGCTGGCCGTTTGCCGATTCACAGCCGTTGGTCTGATTTTGAACTGGCAACGATGTCTTTTGGCTACGGTATAACAACCACTACTTTACAACTTGCCAAAGCTTACGCCATTTTGGGAAGCGGCGGAATAGAATACCCGATCTCAATATTAAAAAATACAACGCCGGCAAAGGGAAAACAGGTGATCCCAAATCATATTGCACGTGAAGTTGTGTCAATGATGGAAGGGGTGACTGAACAGGGGGGAACCGCGACTAAAGCTAGGGTCGAAGGTTATCGGATAGCGGGTAAAACAGGTACTTCACGTAAAGCGGTAGCCGGTGGTTACGGGGACGATTATGTGGCAATTTTTGCCGGATTAGCGCCTGCAAGTAAACCGCGATTTGCGATTGTAGCGATGATTAATGAACCGCAAGGTGACCGGTACTATGCTGGGGACGTTGCAGCACCTGTCTTTGCAAGCGTGATGAAAAGTACACTTTTATTAAGTCATGTTCGTCCGGATAGTGACAATGATCGTTACACCTATTTGTTGGAGTCTAAATAAAGATGGTTGAGTGCTCTGAGACTATTTTATTAGATGATTTAATCTCGCCGTGGTTAACCTCTTATGACAGTTCAATCATTGTCTGTGGATTAACCTTAGACAGTAGGATGATTGGTCGAGGCGATCTGTTTGTTGCTATTCAGGGCGCGCAACTTGATGGCCGTCTATTTATTGATGAGACCATTAAAATGGGTGCCTGTGCGGTGCTGTCAGAAACTAAATGTCAATCTGAACATGGCCAGGTCAGATTAATCTCCGGTGTGCCGGTGTTCGACGTTTATAATCTGCCGAGTATTTTAAGTGCGTTAGCATACCGTTTCTTTTTTGGACAAATAAAGTTACACAAAGTGATTGCGGTAACCGGAACCAATGGTAAAACAACCATCGCCACGCTGTTGGCTAATTGTTTTAGTTTATTGGGTAAACAAAGTGCCCAGATGGGCACCATTGGAAACGGCTTATTCGGACAACTTAAAAGCAGCTTAAATACCACCTTAGATCCTATCTCTGTGTTTTCTGAATTACGCAGTTATCAGCGGCAGGGGGTCGAATATACGATAATGGAGGTCTCTTCACACGGATTGGATCAGGGTCGTGTCTCCGCCCTACCTTTTTTAAGCGCAATTTTTACCAATTTAACACGCGATCATCTTGATTATCACGGCACTATGGAGCAGTATGCCGCAGCCAAAAAAACGCTATTTGAGAAATTTCCGTTGCAGCAACGTATCATTAATGCAGATGATCCTATTGGTGCTCAGTGGTTGGCTGATTTTCCCGATGCGATAAGTTATGGTGTTAAGGCAAATAGCCTAACTGAAAAACACCCTTACCTGTACATCACAGCAATAGATTACCATGCTCAAGGTGTTGATTTCTCATTCAAATCAAGCTGGGGAGAAGGGCGGGTAGCAGCACCTTTTTATGGTGACTTTAATGTGTCGAATCTGGCGGCAGTATTAACTCAATTACTGATAGAAAATGTCAGTATAGCGGAGGTACAAAAAATACTTCCGAAATTAAATACCGTTCCCGGTCGAATGGAGCAGTACCATTTTGGCAAACGCAATATGACCTTTGTGGTTGACTATGCACATACGCCGGATGCATTAGAGAAGGCTTTATTGGCACTGCAGAAACATAAATCTGGCGGCCGCCTTATTTGTGTTTTTGGCTGTGGTGGTGATCGTGATAGCGGTAAACGTCCGCAAATGGCCGCGATTGCCGAAGTTTATGCACAAAAAGTAGTTTTAGTGGATGATAATCCGCGTACTGAAAGTGCCGTCAGTATCGTTGCGGATATCCTGCAAGGGTTTACTGACCCGCAGAAAGTTGAGGTTATCCATGATCGTCAGCAAGCTGTGAAATATTTATTAAATTCTGGGCAATCTGGTGATATTGTGCTGCTCGCCGGTAAAGGCCATGAAGATTACCAGATTTTTGGTAAAAAACGTGTTTATTATAGCGACAGAGCATTATTAGCTGCATTACAACATGCTGAGTGAATGGAGCTGTTACCAGATAAAAATAATAAGAAGGTATTAACATGATCAGCTTAACACTTGCTGAAATAGCGAAAGCAATCAATGGCAAGCTTATTAATGGCTCTCAGCAAGAGACTGTTATTAATAATATCAGCACTGACACAAGAAAAATTCAATCTGGTGATCTGTTTATCGCGCTACGCGGTGAACACTATGATGCTCACCAGTTTTTAGATCTGGCTGCACAACAAGGTTGTGCAGCTTTATTAATTGAACAACCAGTAGTAAGCGAGTTACCCTGTATATTGGTACAAGATACCCGCGTCGCTTTAGGTTTATTAGGCGCCTATGTCAGACAGCAAATTCCCCACCTAAAATGTGCAGCGATTACCGGCAGCAACGGTAAAACCACAACAAAAGAGTTACTCAGTGAAATATTACGTAATCATGTTGGCAAGGATGTTAGCAATAATGTTGGTCCACAGGAAAGTGTATTAGCCACAGCCGGCAATTTTAATAATGATATTGGTTTACCCCTGACTTTATTGCGTTTAACTGAAAAAGTCAGTTATGCCGTGCTGGAATTAGGTGCTAATCATGCTGGTGAGATCGCCTATACATCAAAACTTGCGCAGCCTGATGTGGCGTTAATAAATAATGTTATGCCAGCTCATCTTGAAGGCTTTGGCTCTCTGCAGGGAGTTGCTAAGGCGAAAGGCGAGATCTGGTCAAGCCTCGGGGAAAATGGAATTGCGGTGGTTAACGTAGATGCTAATTTTGCCGATGACTATTTGCAGCAATTGCAGCAGTTAAATCGTCAATATTTAACTTTCTCTACAACAGATAGCAATGCGCATATTTTTGCGTCAGATATCCATTTTGATCTGTTGGGTAAAGCTTCTTTTGTTGTAAATGCACTGCTTGACGGGCGCCGTCAGGCAATTAATGTGCAATTAAATTTGCCGGGATTGCACAATGTCAGTAATGCCCTGGCCGCATCTGCAATGGCGATTGCATTAGGCTGTAACCTTACCGATATTCAGTGCGGTCTTGCTGCGGCTAAACAGGTTGGCGGTCGGGTTAACAGTTGCCAGGTAAGCGAATTAATTACCTTAATCGATGATACTTATAATGCTAATTCAGCATCGGTGAAGGCGGCTATCGATCTGCTGCTGCAATATTCTACTGAGCATCTGCTTATTCTTGGTGACATGGCGGAGTTGGGCGAGTTTAGTGACAATGAGCATGCACTTATTGGTCAATATGCGGCACAAAAAGGGATTCAACATTTGCTTACGGTTGGTAAGTTGACTTTGAAAACCGATCAGGCTTACCGGCAGGAAGGTACTGGTGAAGCGGTGCACTTCTCTGATAAAGATCAGGTAAATACTTACTTACAAGGTGTATTGTTACAACAAAACGAAAAGTTAACGATCCTGGTGAAAGGATCGCGTGGTTCAAAAATGGAAGAGATCGTCAATTTTATTAAACAGTCGATACAATAAATTCGGCCGTTGATGTGCCAACAATAATGATCATTAATAAACAGGATATAAGACTATGGTAGTCTGGTTAGCAGAGTTACTTTCGAACCACTTTACATTTTTTAATGTACTGACTTATTTATCAGTGCGAACGGTTATGGCGGTATTGACCGCATTAGCATTTTCTTTGTATTTAGGGCCTAAATTAATCCGTTTTTTACAAAAGCTTCAGATTGGCCAAGTTGTTCGCAATGATGGTCCTGAATCCCATTTCAGTAAGGCGGGGACGCCAACGATGGGCGGTATTTTAATTCTCGGCGCAATTTCCTTTGCAAGCTTATTATGGGCCAGGTTGGACAACCATTATGTGTGGATCGTGTTATTTACTACCCTTGCTTTTGGCGCCATTGGCTTTGCGGATGACTATTTAAAAGTGGTGCGTAAACATCCTGACGGTTTAATTGCCCGTTGGAAATATTTCTGGCAATCGGTTACTGCGTTAGTTATTGCCGGCATTTTGCTATTAACCGCATCTTCTGAAGCGGAACTCACTTTTGTGATGCCGTTTTTTAAAGAATATATGCCTTACCTGGGCATGGCTTTTATCCCTTTAGTTTATTTCACCGTGGTTGGCAGCAGTAATGCGGTTAATTTAACGGATGGTTTAGACGGCTTGGCGATTATGCCGACCGTGATGATTGCTGCCGCATTTGCATTAATAGCCTACCTGACCAGTCATGTAAATTACGCACATTATTTATATATTCCCTACATTCCTAAAGCCAGTGAGATAGTGGTTATCTGCGGTACTATTGTCGGGGCTGGTTTAGGATTTTTGTGGTTCAATACTTATCCTGCACAAGTTTTTATGGGCGACGTCGGCTCTCTTGCACTTGGGGCTTTACTCGGCGTGATTGCCGTACTGGTGCGTCAGGAGATCCTCTTGGTTATCATGGGGGGGATTTTTGTGCTCGAAACGGTGTCGGTTATTCTGCAGGTAGGCTCCTATAAAATGCGCAAACGGCGCATTTTTAGAATGGCACCTATTCACCATCATTACGAGAAAAAAGGTTGGCCTGAACCACGTGTAATTGTCCGTTTTTGGATTATTACCATTGTTCTCGTCTTAATCGGTTTAGTGACACTAAAGGTACGTTAAAATGTCGAGTCAACAGATTGCAGTTTTAGGGCTTGGGGAAACAGGATTATCCTGTGTTAACTTTCTGTTAAAGCAAGGGCAGCAGGTGAGTGTCTTTGATACCCGCCAGAGCCCGCCGGGGGAGGATAAGCTTAATAGCTGCGTTAACCTTATTAAAGGGCCGTTGAACGGTGAATCGCTTGCTCAATTTGATCTGCTTATTGCCAGTCCGGGCATTGCATTGGCCACGCCGGCATTGCAATTTGCAGCCGCGCAAGGCTGTGAGATTATTGGTGATATCGAGTTATTTGCCAGAGAGCTTAAAAAGCCTGCTTATGCACATGCCAAGTTAGTCACTATTACTGGTTCAAACGGTAAGAGTACGGTGACCAGTTTATTAGGTGAAATGGCTGTCGCAGCAGATGTAAAGGTTGGAGTCGGCGGTAATATCGGCGTTCCAGCGCTTGATTTACTGGCACCTGAGGTCGATCTGTATGTATTGGAATTATCCAGTTTCCAATTGGAAACAACGTTTTCATTACAGGCTGATATTGCCACGATTTTAAATGTCAGTGAAGATCATATGGATAGATATCAGTCTTATCAGCATTACACCGCTGCCAAGCATCGTATCTATGAGCAAAGCAAGATGGCTTTGTTTAATCGCGATGATAAGCTAACTTACCCTAAAAACAACGCTATTAAGAGCGTAAGCTTTGGTTTCGATCAATGCTATTATGGTCTGATCAGCGATGCAAATGGCGAAGTTTTTTTAGCCACCGAAGGCACACCCATACTTCCTGTCCGGGCTTTAAAATTAAGCGGCAAACACAATTGGATGAATGCTCTGGCTGCTTTCGCGTTAGGTAAAGCGGTCGGTTTAGGTGAAGCCGCAATGTTAACAACGCTGCAGCAATATTCCGGTTTATTGCATCGTTGTGAATTTGTCGCGGAGATAAACAATGTCCGATGGATAAATGATTCAAAAGCCACCAATGTAGGGGCAACACAAGCTGCATTGGCCGGATTATCGGAAACGATTAAAGGTGATGTGCACGTTATATTAGGGGGGGCTGGAAAAGGCGCTGATTTTAGCGAGTTATCGGCCGTTCTGAACGAGATTCAGGGAGCGATCATCTGCTTTGGCGCGGATGGCGATAAAATAGCGAAGCAGAACCCACGATCACAACTGGTGAAGGATTTAGATCAAGCCGTTGCTACCATTTTTCAGGTGGCAAAACCGGGAGACCTGGTCATTTTAAGCCCGGCCTGCGCAAGTTTAGATATGTATAAAAATTTCATGGCACGAGGTGATCATTTTAAATCCTTAGTAAAAACATTAGCGGCAGGAAAAAGCTGATGAAAGTATTTAATTGGATTGCTAAAATTATTGCCGGCGATCCTCTACAACCTTATGATCGACAACTTTTAATCGTCACCTTCACGCTGATGTGCATAGGGACGGTTATTGTTGCCTCCTCCTCGATGCCGGAAGGTATTGCTATATCATCTGATCCATTCAGTTTTCTTAAACGCCATGCTGTTTATTTAATACTCTGCCTGGGGCTGTCGGCTGTTATCGTCAATGTAGCCATGGAGCGCTGGTATACCTATCAGGGTCTTATACTTTTTGTGGCTTTTTTGAGTTTGTGTGCGGTACTGGCAATTGGTACAGAAGTAAACGGCGCACATCGCTGGCTGCGGCTTGGCCCTTTTAATATACAACCTTCTGAATTTACTAAACCTGCCATTATTTTATTTTTGGCCGGTTATCTGTGCCGTCGTCAAAAAGAGGTCATTGATACTATTATAGGTTTTTTAAAACCATTGATAATATTATTTGTCTTTGCAGTTCTGCTGATGTTTCAACCGGATTTAGGGTCAACGGTTGTGGTGGTTATTGTTATGATGGGCATGCTCTTTATTGCCGATGCCAAGCTGATTTTATTTATCGGGATCGGCGTAGCCATGTTATCTGCTGTTGCCGTTCTAATCATTATTTCACCTTACCGTATGGAACGAGTTGTTGGGTTTTTAGATCCCTGGGCAGATCCCTTTGGCCGAAGTTATCAATTAACACAATCCCTGATGGCTTTTGGACGCGGTGGTTGGTTTGGCGAAGGGTTAGGTAATTCGGTACAAAAATTAGAATATCTACCGGAAGCGCATACTGATTTTATCATGGCAATACTGGCTGAGGAATTAGGTTTTGTTGGTGTGACTATTGTTATCATTCTGGAGTTTTTGTTGGTTTATAAGGCCTTTTCTATCGGTAAAAAAGCGCTCAATCAGACGGATGTTTTTTCCGGCTATGTTGCTATCGGTATTGCCATTTGGTTTGCTTTTCAAACCGCCGTTAATGTCGGTGCCGCATCCGGTATTTTCCCCACTAAAGGTTTAACACTGCCATTGGTCAGTTATGGTGGTTCAAGTATGATAACCATTGCGCTGGCTATCGGTTTATTGTTACGAATTGATTTCGAAACTCGCTTAGCTGCTAAAAGCGCGGTAAAAAAGTCAAACACCGTCAGCAATCTAAAAGGGATAAGAAGTGAAGGCGATGGACAATAAAAAAACATTACTGGTCATGGCAGGCGGCACGGGAGGCCACGTTTTTCCAGGGCTTGCTGTGGCAGACGCACTGAAACAACAAGGCTGGCAAGTCAGTTGGTTGGGGACCGCGGATCGTATGGAAGCACAACTTGTCCCTGAGCACGGTTATGAAATTGATTTTATTGATATTGCCGGCGTACGGGGAAACGGTTTAAAACGTCTGTTAATGGCACCCTTAAGAATTATTAAATCTATTTTGCAGGCGCGTGCCGTATTAAAAAAACGCAAAGTCGATTTGGTTTTGGGAATGGGAGGCTTTGCCAGCGGACCCGGTGGTATTGCTGCCTGGACAATGGGGATCCCGGTTGTTTTACATGAGCAAAATGCGGCTGCAGGTTTAACCAACCGAATTTTAGCGCGTTTTTCCAAGCGGGTTTTGATGGGTTTTTCGGGGGCTTTTGAAAATAAAAAAGCTGTACTGGTGGGTAACCCAGTGCGTAAGCAACTTGTTGCTTTACCTGACAAAAGAATATCACCTGAGAATGCTCCGCTTAATATATTGGTTGTTGGAGGCAGTTTAGGGGCGAAGGTATTAAATGATCTATTACCTGAAGTTTTCAGTGGCTTTGCAAGTACACAATTAAATATTTTTCATCAAAGTGGTAAGGGGCATTACCAGGCCTTACAAGATCGCTATCAAAAATGCCAAGTTAAAGCCGAGGTAAAAGAGTTTATTGCCGATATGGCGAGCGCTTATGATTGGGCTGATCTGATTATCTGCCGCGCAGGAGCACTAACCGTTGCTGAGATAGCAGTGGTAGGTTTACCCGCTATTTTTGTTCCTTTACCGCATGCTGTTGATGATCATCAAACCAAAAATGCACAATATTTAGTGACCCAGGGCGCAGCGCTATTAATTCCACAAAAAGAACTCACAATTGAAAAATTAAGTGATTATTTATCTACATTCCTACAAAATAGAGGATTGCTGATGGAAATGTCTAAAAAGGGCAAAAAAGCAGCAATTTTTGATGCTACAGAGCGTGTTACTGCTGTCTGTAATCAATTAGTTTGAGTAACATGCAATTAATTCTTATTGCCGATAACTGTATTTTAAAAAAGTGATTTATTATGACGAAAATTGACCTAAAGCAAATACGTACCATGATCCCTGAAATGCGCCGTGTGAAACAAATTCATTTTGTGGGTATTGGTGGTGCAGGTATGGGCGGTATTGCCGAAGTATTGGCCTACGAAGGTTATAAGATTTCAGGTTCGGACATTGCCGAAAATCCGGTAGTGGATCGATTACGTTCGCTGGGTGCCGAAATTTTTATTGGTCATCGCCAGGAGAATATATATGGCGCTTCAGTGGTGGTGGTTTCAACGGCCATTAACGCCGATAACCCTGAATTGCTGGCGGCTCAACAGGCTCGAATTCCAGTAGTACGCCGGGCTGAAATGTTGGCTGAATTGATGCGTTATAGACATGGTGTCGCTGTTGCAGGCACGCATGGTAAAACCACGACAACAAGTTTAATCGCCAGTATTTACGGACAAGCTAAATTGGATCCTACTTTTGTTATCGGCGGGTTATTAAATAGCGCTGGTACCAATGCGAAATTAGGGCAAAGTCGCTATTTAATTGCCGAGGCCGATGAAAGTGATGCTTCATTTTTACATTTGCAGCCGATGGTTTCGGTGGTGACAAATATTGAAGCGGACCACATGGATACTTATCATGGTGATTTTGAAACACTGAAAGATACCTTTATTCGTTTTATTCATAATCTGCCTTTTTATGGAACTGCGGTTGTGTGTCTGGATGATCCGGTTATTGAACAATTAATCCCCCGGTTTGCTCGGCAAACCATTACTTATGGTTTTCATGAGCAGGCAGATGTGCGCATTTCAGGATTTTCACAAA